>NZ_JBOFLP010000236.1:0-45642 GCF_051657925.1 Chroococcidiopsis sp. | reverse complement strand
AGCTTGTGATGGCGGTTGGTTCGGCTGGCGGCGCTCGAATTATCAACTACGTCGCGCAAGCATTAATTGCCGTTTTAGACTGGAAATTAGACAGCCAACAAGCAATATCGCTGCCTCATTATGGCAATCGCGACGGTGCTACGGAACTAGAGACGAATACAAGTCTGGTTAACCTTCAGCAAAGCTTAGAGGCGATCGGTCATTCCGTGCAAGTTGTCGAACAAATCAGCGGTTCTCATGCAATTACTCGCACGAATCAAGGCTTAGTCGGTGGAGCCGATCCCCGTCGCGAAGGAATAGCAATAGGAGAATAACAGTTATCAGTGGCTAGTGGCTAGTGGTTAGTGGCTGGACTCTTTTCGAGTCACTAGTCACCAGTCACTAGCCACTCACGACTCACTGATTATCCCACTGCCCCAAGTGCTTTTAATGTGGCGATCGCGGCTTCGGTCAAACCAGTTACGCCAGCAATATTCATCCCTTCATAGGGTCTTTGCGCCCGCAATATCTTGAGAGATTTGCCTGTACTTGCATCCCACAGTCTAATCGTCTCATCCTGGCTGCCACTGGCAAGAATTTGTCCGTCAGTACTGAAAGCAACCGACCAAATTAAATCGGTGTGTCCCTGAAGGGTATACCTGCATTCACCAGTTTCGACATTCCACAACTTGATGCTATAGTCGCTGCTACCACTTGCTACAGTCTGCCCGTCAGGGCTGAAAGCAACTGACCAAACTCGGCTCGTATGTCCCTGGAGAGTTTGGTAACATTTCCCCGTTTGCCAATCCCATAACTTGACTGTGTGATCGCCGCTACCACTTGCCAGGGTTTGTCCGTCAGGACTAAAGGCAACTGCCCATACCCAATTGTCATGACCTTGTAAAGTGTCGTAGCACTCTCCGGTTTCCGTATTCCATAACTTGATTGTGTGGTCGTCGCTACCGCTAGCTAAAAATTTGCCATCTAAACTAAAGGCAACTGACCAAACTCGGTTAGTATGCCCTTGCAACTTATGCAGAGTTTTCCCACTGAGAATATCCCATAACCTCACTGTATAGTCATCGCAGCCGCCAGCCAAAATATAGTTATTGGGATGAAAAGCCAGAGATCTGACACCACTGTAAGCTTGGATCGTGTTGTAGCGATCGCCAGTCGAAGCATTCCAAAGCCCAATTGTATAGTCACCACTACCGCTGGCTATGGTTTTACCGTCGGAGCTAAAGGCAACAGCCCAGACTCTGTTACCATGACCGTGTAAAGTGCGATCGCATTCTCCTGTTTCGACGTTCCACAATCGTACGGTTTTATCATCGTTACCGCTAGCTAGCATTCCGGTTGGATGTGAGGCTAGCGGACGGGGATGAAAAGCAACCGACCAGACGCGACTAGTGTAACCCTGAAGGGTTTTGATACATTTCCCATCCGTGACATTCCAGATCTTGATCGTGTGATCGCCGCTACCGCTAGCCAAGGTTTTGCCGTCAGGACTAAAAGCTACAGATCTAATCCAATTTGTATGTCCCGAAAGCGTCCGACAGCATTCTCCAGTCTGTACGTCCCAGAGTCGAATTGTATAATCTTCGCTGCCGCTGGCTACTATATCTCCCCCAGAGCTAAAAGCAACAGTCCTGATCCAATTGGTATGTCCGCATAGAGTACGCAGACATTCCCCCGTGCTAGTTTGCCACAACTTGACAGTGCGATCGCTACTACTGGCGAGCATCTCGCCATCGGGACTAAAGGCAACTGACCAGACTTGAGTTGTATGCCCCTGTAGAGTTTCGATCCACTCTCCCGTGCCAACATCCCACAATCGCACAGTACAGTCTACACTACCACTAGCTAGGGTTTTGCCATCGGGACTGAAGGCGATGCTTCTAATCCAGTTCGTATGTCCGAACAAAGTCTGGTAACATTCTCCTGTCTGCCAATGCCATAGCTTGACAGTACTATCTTCACTCCCACTAGCTATAGTTTTGCCGTCGGGACTGAAAGCCACTGACCAAATGCGATGTGTATGTGGCAAAATACAACGGCATTCACCGCTACGGGTATCCCACAAACGAACTGTTTTGTCATCGCTGGCACTCGCTACAACACTACCGTCAGGACTAAACATAACCGACCAGATCCAATTTGTATGTCCTTTCAAAGTCAGCAGTTTTTTCCAATCTGTAACTTGCCACAGCCGAATTTCTCCATCAGCATCTCCTGTTGCTAATAGCTTGCCTGTGGGACTAAAAGCTACGGCTGGAGTCACGCTTAAATCTTCGGTAAAAACCGATTTGGCAAGATCGGCACGGGCAAAGTTGACTTGCTTTAAGTTGCGTCCGGCTAAATATGCTTGCCATACGCAGAGGTTAGAAAAATCCCATCCGCGCAGATCGATCTTGAGATGAGTTAGCAAGTTCAGAATATTTCCTGCCAAATATCCTGGCGATCGCGCCGATCTTTGTCGCCAATTAGTTAGAATTTGCCCTAAGCGATCGACAAGGCTGCTGAGATTTGTTTGAGCTAAAAGTTTATCGACAATTGGGATGAGAATCAGACGAATTTGCGTATCTCTAATGTAATCTTTTGCTTGCGCTTCAAGAATGGTATGACTGTTAAATAAATTAATTTCGCCTGTAACGATTTCCACGCAGAGGCGATCGATAAAGCGATCGATCGCAAAATCCATTACAACTGGTTGTTGGGTAAAGCCCGTAGCGGTTTTCTCAATCAGCGATCGCTGTCCTAAAGATCGAAGAGTTTCTGGTAGTTTTTGCTTCGCTTCTAAGGACAAAACATTCTCTCGCAGTGCTGTAAAAGCGATTGGTTCCCGTTCGACTGCCAGCCAATACATCACTTCTATTTCTAATTTTGATATCCGATTCATCTGCCGCTCTAATAAATCGCGGATATCATCAAAAACTAATGTTCCCGTGCGTAAGGTTGCTAAAAATATAGTTAGATTGCTATCAAATAAATCCTGAATTCCCGCAGCCACCATCTTCAAAGCAAGAGGATTCCCAGCATAATGCTCGATTAACCTTTGCCATTCTAAATCGGAACCGACAAAATTTCCCTTAGCACGAAAAATTTCTCGTCCTGCGGCAATATTTAGACCTTCCAACTGTAGAGAACGTACTGGTAGTGTTTCGCCTTCAAGCAAAACAATTTCTTTTGGTTTTTCTCGGCTAGTTAGTACTAAACAACTCGTATGACGGACTTCTCCAATGCGTTGTAATAATTCGCCATAGGCTTGATATCCTTCCCGATATTGCCCTGCATGTTCGCCCCCACGCAGAATACTTTCGACGTTATCTAGTACTAACAAACAGCGATGGTGGCGCAAATATTCCAGCAGCATACTGATACAGCGATCGAGTTCTTGGGATAATGTCGCCGCTGTTTCTTGTTGATGAGAGAGAAATTCAACGATCCCACCAAGTAATTCTGCTAGAGGCGGAGCGTTACGCAAACTGCGCCAAACAATATATTCAAATTCTGATTGCAAGTTTTCTGCTAGGGCGATCGATAAGGCAGTTTTTCCCATGCCACCCATACCCAATACTGCCACTAAACGACAGAGATCGTTCTTAATCCACTGTCCTAAAGTCGCTAACTCCTCGCTCCGCCCGTAAAATGTTGCTACATCTACCGCTTCGCCCCAGTCTATATAAGGTGTTGTTGGTTGTTGGTTGACGGTGACTAGTGGCTGGTTATCGCTCCTCTGCTCCCCCAACTCTCTTTTTCCCTGCTCCCTGCTCCCTACTCCCTGCTCCCTAACTTCTGAAGCTCGCCGCCGCAAGACGGCACGAAAGTTACTTTTCGTGACTTCTTCTGAGAGAGCTTTAGAAAGTAACTTCCATAATTTAGAACCTACATCTTTAATGTAATTAGCATCGTAGTCAGAGCTTTCGGCGATTTCGGGATAAGTCTGACCTTCCCAGGCTTTGCGAAAGACGAGTTCCTGAATGTCGTTGAGTCCCCGATCGAGAAATGCATCTAGAATTACTAGTGCTTCGTCAACGTTCATTTTTTAACAAAAATTTGTTCTTTGATGATTTTGTCTGTTCTAAGCTAAGTTTGTTTTTTTTCGCTGGTTTGTATTTATTTTTTTGTGTTTCCCTATTAAGTTACACTAGAAATCAGTCGCAAATCCCCCATATACTTAAAAGTTCAAAATTCTATATATTTTAATTTTATCTTAATAAATTAAGCCTTTTCTAAATCAGTTATCAGTTGTCAGTTATCAGTAACCTCTTGCCACGCACCACGCACCACGTAAATCTGACTTTTTCAGACGATTCATGACTTCTCGATTGAGACAATTAAGATGGTGCGGATAACTTCTGACTTTTTCAGGCTGTAAAAAATAAGGGCTTCATTTAATTTGAAATTAAGGATGAAATCAAGCTAAACCAGATCGGCATTAGGATTGTAGCTTTTAGCCTTAAGCCTTCATCTTTTCGATTAATTTCAGATGGAATTGCGATCCAGTATGGCTGCTATTACCCAAACAGAGATTATTAGGAGTTTGATCGGTTTGTTCGAGGCAATGGATGTAGAGAGCGCCATGACTTATTTTACTGAAGATGCCCTATGTCGATTTGGCAATCATCCACCTACAGTTGGGAAAGCCGCGATCGCATCCGTAATCGAAGCAAGTCAGCTCAGTCGGAGCGCCAGAACTTCTTTTGAAATCAATGAAATTTGGGAAATTGACGATGCTGTAATTTGCCAAATGGAAACAACTCATATGTGCGATCGTGGTA
Organism: Chroococcidiopsis sp.; assembly: GCF_051657925.1. Taxonomy (NCBI): domain Bacteria; kingdom Bacillati; phylum Cyanobacteriota; class Cyanophyceae; order Chroococcidiopsidales; family Chroococcidiopsidaceae; genus Chroococcidiopsis; species Chroococcidiopsis sp. The sequence goes on along the minus strand of NZ_JBOFLP010000236.1, from coordinate 40,882 downwards.
AAGCGATCGCAATACCATGCGCGATCGTCTTTCGCATGGAAGACGATCTCGTTCGAGAAATGCGCATCTACATTGATGCTTCTCCCTTAAATAGAAAGTGTGAGGGGTAGGGGAAAGAGCAATTCAAAATTCAAAAGTCAAAATTAGAGCGCGTACCACGTACCAATCTCTTGCTAATAACTGATAACTAATAAATTTGTCCAGACGTTACATCTAACGTCTCTACATTGATAACTGCTCCCTGCTCCCTGCTCCCTGCTCTCTCTTCGGGTGACTTAATTCATGGAGCGATTTGAGTTCAGCAAGCAGGCTGGTATAAGCATCGAATTTGCCGCGTTGCAAATACATTTGAGCAACCGTGCGTAAATCTTCTGCTACACCTACCATGTCACCTAATTTATAACGCACGAGACACCGACAATGATAAGCACTTGGATCTTCAGGATCGATGCGAATAGCACGATCAAAATCAGCGATCGCACCGTAATAGTCTTCGAGCTTAGAAAGCGTAAAACCTCGGTTGTAATAGGCGATCGCCGAATCTGGATTCAGAGATAAAGCACGATCGAAATCCTTTAATGCATCTTTGCGATCGCCCTTAGCAGCCCGTGCTAAACCTCGATTAGCGTATGCTGTAGCGTTGTTGGGTTGGAGCAAAATGACCTGAGAAAAATCTGCGATCGCAGCTCGATATTTTCCTACTAGCGTTTGATATACCCCTTGTTTGAATAAGTCTTCTACCGATCGAAATTTAGTTTGATGGTTATGCATCTCCAAAGTATTCGCTGCTGGCTGAGCCTGAGCGTTTAACGGAAACAGCAAAACTGCAAATGTCACGCAGCAGATGAGAATAACTCGATACATAGCTAGTGAGGGGAGAGTAGAGGAAGCAGAGGAGACTAGGAGCAGAGGGAGAATTTAATTCCGAATTCCGAATTCTCTTCACTACACCCCACACCCATTCTTCACTGACAACTGACAACTGATAACTGATTTCAGCTCCATCCTTTTTCGGATTTTTCCAGTACGTAAGAGGCGACATCCTCAATCTGCTGGGCATTTAATTTTCCTTTGAAGGCAGGCATGGCATTTTTACCATTTGTGACTTGGTTGATAATTGCTTCTAAGGAGTTCATACTATATTTTTCTAAAGCATCTTTCTGTAGTGTTTTTGTCGCCATCACCACATTTCTCCCTCCCATGTGACAAGCAGCACAGTTACTGTTAAACATTTTGGCTCCGTTGGCTATGTCTGCTGCTAGAGCTGCACTGGGAAAAGCTAGAGTACAAATAGCAACAGCCAATAGCAAAGCTAACGCGATCTTTCGCATTTTTTTCAATCTCCTTCTTTCGCAAATAGGATCGGCGGATTAATCCAGCTAAGATGTCGAAAAAGGGTGGAGGTCTTCCACCCCAGAATCAAGGACTTTTTGACCCTTCGTATAAAAGCAGGCTGGAATCGAACACCTAGCTTAGTTTGTCTTCTGGATGCCAGTCAAAAGACGAGATGTCAAACTGTCACAAAATCAAACTTTCACAAACAATGTCGCGAGAGATAACTCTGACGGTGTAATCTGGAAAGCAGTAACCAGTTGTCAGTTATCAGTTATCAGTGACCAGTTATCAGTAATTTTTGACTTTTACCTTTTGACTTTTGACTTAGCTTATGTCTCCGCTGCCTAATTACCGTCCCAAACAGCTATCTCTTGGTCCATTAGAGACAGAGATTTTAAATATCGTCTGGGAACTCGATCGCGTGACTGTCAAGGACGTACACGATCGCATTCTTGCCGATCCCGATAGAGAGTTAGCCTATACTTCTGTCACCACGGTACTGCGCCGCTTGACGGAAAAAGGATGGTTGGCTTGCGATAAACAAGAACGAGTTTTTTATTGGCAACCGTTGGTAACGAAAGAACAAGCGCAAGTTATAGAGGCGCATGAAAAGCTACATCGCTTTCTGGCAGTTGGCAACCCTGATGTTGTGGCTGCCTTTGCCGATAGTCTCGATCGCACCAGCTTAGAACAGCTCGATGCGATCGCTAAACGCATTCAAGCTGCACGCCAACAACGGGAGGAGAAGTAATGCATACCATCATGATTTTGGCTGCACTGGCAGTAGCTTGGAACGTGCGACAGAATTGGTCGTCAGCTTCGGGTGATTGGCAACAACGCTGGAAACAAACGCTGTGGTTTTTTCTTTTTCCTCCATTGATATTAGCGATCGCCGGAATCTCGGTATTATGCATGGGAACCCAAGGTAAGATGCTGGGTTTATCTGTAGGTTGGTATAGCTACGGACTGACGGCAATCGGTTTTATCGTGGCGATCGCGCTGGGAGTTCAACTGGCATGGCAAGGCTGGCGGACTGTGAGTCAGACTCGTACTTATCCCCAAGAGCAAGTAGAGGGAGCATCTTGTCGGATTTTAGAAACTCCCGTTCTGTTCAGCGCCTTAGTTGGCTTCTGGCGACCGGAATTAGTTGTCAGCCAGGGATTGTTATACGTCCTCACCCCAGAACAGTTAGCTGCTGTGATTGCCCACGAACAAGCGCATTACCACTACCGAGATACTTTCTGGTTTTTCTGGTTGGGTTGGGTACGGACTTGTACTGGATGGTTGCCTCAAACAGAAGCCTTATGGGAAGAGTTATTGCTGTTACGGGAACTGCGGGCGGATAGTCGGGCGGCTCAGCAAGTCGATCCGCTGACTTTGGCAGAATCTTTGTTATTAGTCGTGCGTTCCGCGATCGTGCCAATGACGAGTTTTTGCGCTGCCTTCAGCGCCGCTAGTCAAGCAGAGCGCTTGAACGAGCGCATCAATGCTTTACTAGAACCATCAGCGCCTTCTACTCAACCGCAATTTAATTGGTCTTGGTTGTGGTTGTTATTGGCTCTCTTACCCTTAGTTACCGTACCGTTTCATTCGTAGGGCGTGCGACGAAAGAGCGCTTTCAATCAACGGATGTCTAACCAGACTTTTGGGCGTGAAAGTGCTTAAAAGCAAATTGAAACGTAAACGATATGAGGATTAGGAAAGGTAGCTAACTTCACCCTTAACCCTTGATTTTTTTTATCGCCAAATCTACCTGCTGTTTCAACTCTTCTAAAGTAGAAGAATTATCCAAAACAACGTCAGCCCGATCGCATTTTTCTGACAGGGGCATTTGACTGTTAATTCGCGCCTGTGCTTGTTCTACAGTTAGATTATCGCGATGTATCAGTCTGTTTATTTGCTGTTGCGGCGAACAGGAAACAACCCAAATTTCTGTGACTAAATCTGTCATCTCTGCTTCAAATAGCAAAGGGATAACTAATACAACTATAGGAACGGATAATTTATCGATCTCTTGCTCAAAGCGATCGCGTACGTAAGGATGAATTTGTCTTTCTAACCACTGCTTTTCTGTAGAGTTATTAAAGATAATTCGCGCTAGTTGTTGGCGATCCAGCGTCCCATCAGCCTGCAAAATATTCATACCGTAACGCTGGGCGATCGCATTTAAAATTGGCGAACCAAGTTGCACGGCTTCTCTGGCATAAATATCTGCATCAAGAACTGGTAAATGATATTCATTTGCTAAGTATTGAGAAACAGTACTTTTGCCAGTGCTAATCCCACCAGTAAGACCGATAATTCTTTTTTGGTAATTGGTAATTGGTAATCGGTAATCGGTCACTGGTTGTTAGTTGTTGGTTGTCGATCGCTGCTAACTGGTAACTGATAACTGATAATTGCTTGTAACAAACCATCCAAAGTATATTCTTCCGCTTCTATATCGACTCTTCCCAAATGAGTTCTACAGTCTTTAGAAGTTTGGGGACCAATGGAAGCTATACAAACTCCATCTAAATTAATGTTGTTATATGGTGCTATAAGTTGGCAGAAATTTCTAACTGTTTTGGAACTAGCAAAAGTAATAATATCCACTTTATGACTTTGTAATGCCTCTAATGCTTCAGGAGCGATTGACTGCGGACACCGAGATTCATAAGCTGGAACTTCTACCACATCTGCACCTTTGGCAGTAAATTGTTTGACTAATACCTCTCGTCCTCCAGTCTCAACTCTGGGAAATAAAACTTTTTTACCTGCTAAAGATTCAGGAAAAGTTTCTATTAAGGAATCAGCAACAAAATCAGGAGGAATAAAATCTGGTTGTAAGTATCTTTGTTGAAGACTCTGAGCAGTTTTTTGTCCTACCACAGCAATTTTTACCCCGGCTAACGCCCGCGGATCTTTACCTTTAGCTAGCAGGCGTTCAAAAAAATAATCTACACCATTCGTAGAAGTCAAAACCAACCAATCAAAATCCGATAACTGCGCGATCGCATTATCTAACCCCATCCAACTCGAAGGCGCACCGATCTCCAATGCTGGCATCTCAATAGCTGTCGCACCCATTTCTACAAGGCGATCGCAAAATTGGCTCGATTGTCCTAGCGATCGGGTAACGAGGACTGTTTTACCTAAAAGCGGGGAGTCGGGAGTCGGAAGTGGGGAGTCGGGAGTCGGAAGTCGTTTTGCTCCCTCAGCTCTCTTATATCTCTCTCGCTCCTCACTCCGGACTTCGTCCCGCTTCGCTAACGCTCCTCGCTCCTGATTTGGTTGCAAATACTCGCGCCAGCCAACAACTTCACCAACCACGATCGCAGCAGGAGAAAGGCTTAAACCATCGGTTTGAGCTACAACTGTTTCGAGGGTGGCAGTCCAAACTTGCTGTTTTGCGGTTCCCGCCCAACGCACGATCGCAATTGGCGTGTGGGGCGATCGCCCGTGTCTGACTAATTGCTTGACAATCTCTGATAACTGTTGCCCTCCCATCAGAAACACCAGGGTTCCGATTGATGCTAAGCCTTCCCAATTTACAAGTTCTGGTTCGTGGGCAGTTGTTACGGCAAAACAACGACTCATTACCGGATCGGTGAGGGGAATTCCTGCTAGTGTTGCTGCGGCTAAGGCTGAAGAAATTCCAGGTATAACCTCAAACGGGCAGCCTGCGGTAACTAATGCCTCAATTTCTGCTGCGGCTCGTCCAAAAATGAATGGATCGCCGCTTTTGAGCCGAACGATCTGTTGTCCTGTTTGGCAATACTCGACTAGTAAGCGATCGATTTCTGCTTGAGGGGTGCTGGATTGTCCGCCGCGCTTACCGACATCGAGTTTGAGACAATTTGACGACACTAGTTCTAACAGTTGCGGATCGACTAAAGCATCGTAGATCAATACTTCTGCTTGGCTCAGCAGTTGCAGCGCCCTAACAGTTAGATAATCAATACTTCCTGGTCCCGCACCGACCAGGTAAACTTTACCCGTTGTGTTCATCATGCTTCGTCATGCAACCCTCAAATTTTATGGTAATTGGTAATGGGTAACTAGTAATACTAATAGTCTTAGGGCGACTAGAAGTCACGGCTATACAGGCAAAACCCGCCTGCGCGGGTTAAATTCTTTAACTAAGATATTAGTCTGTACAGGCGAACTTTGTTTGTGTAGTAGCGCATTCCATTCGCCCAACTCGCGCTTGAATCACTTGCAAGCTTCCACCTGCATGGAGAACGCGATTTTGCAACTCGAACCCTACTTCTTCTAACAACTCAACCAAATTCTCGCGCAATAACTGCCAAGCTGTTTCTGTTTCAAACAAAAACAGAAATAAATAGATTCCAGGCACGAATAACCAATTCGTCGGTGGGTGAAAATCAACCAAAGTGAAAATGCCACCTGGCTTGAGGACGCGATGAACTTCACTTACAATCTCTCGCAATTCCTCCGCTGTCATTTCGTGCATTGCCATGCTGCTGTGGACTAGATCGAAACTGCGATCGCTAAAAGGCATCTTTTGGGCAAAAGCCTCTACATATTTGGCTTGCGGTACATTGTGTTGCGCTCGTTTCAAAGAGAAAGGAGACGCATCTAACCCTGTCACCTCTTGAGAATATTTCACCAATACTTCAGTTGCTTGACCGCTGCCGCAACAAAGATCCAAAACTTGAGTTTTTGGCTGAATTGTTAAGTTTTGCAAAGCTAATTGACGAAACTTTCCTTCTCCGCCCACGCTCATTGCCGCTAATCGAGAAACTGTATCGTAAAACCATTGATAGCGATAGCTCCATTCTCGTAATATTGTTGCCATGTTTCAATCCTCATGAATATTTGTTGACCGATATTCCGAATAAAGATGTATTGTTAAAAGATGTATTGTTAAAATCAGTAACAAAGCTGAAGAAATCGGGGTAACAAAACTGCTATGGGTCGAGTGGGAGTACTATTACTTAATCTAGGTGGACCGGATCGACTAGAGGATGTCAGACCATTTCTATTTAACTTGTTTGCCGATCCGGAAATCATTCGCCTGCCGTTTCCCTGGCTACAAAAACCCCTGGCATGGTGGATTTCAACCTTACGCACGAAGCGATCGCAAGAAAACTATAAGCAGATAGGTGGCGGTTCTCCCTTACGGCGCATTACTGAAGCCCAAGCACAAGCGCTACAAGCACGACTAGAAGAAAAAGGGCAACCCACTCAAATGTACATTGGGATGCGTTACTGGCATCCATTCACCGAAGAAGCGATCGCCCGCATCAAACGCGATGGCATTGACCGTTTGGTGATTTTACCACTCTACCCGCAGTTTTCCATCAGCACTAGCGGTTCTAGCTTCCGCTTGCTGCAACAAATGTGGTTAGAAGACCCCAAATTAAGCAGCATTGAATATACAGTCATTCCCTCTTGGTACAAGCAGCCAGGCTATCTGCAAGCAATGGCGCAGTTAATTGCTCAAGAGGTAGATGGATTTGCCAACCCTGATGCAGTCCATGTCTTCTTTAGCGCTCATGGCGTACCAAAAAGTTACGTTGAGGAAGCAGGCGACCCCTATCAGCAAGAAATTGAGGAATGTACGGCGCTAATAATGCAGACCCTTAACCGCCCCAATTCATACACCTTAGCTTATCAAAGTCGTGTTGGTCCTGTAGAATGGCTGCAACCATATACAGAAGATGCCATTCAAGAATTGGGTCAGCAAGGGGTGCAAGATATGGTTGTCGTACCGATCAGTTTTGTCTCCGAACACATAGAAACCCTGCAAGAAATTGACATGGAGTATAGAGAAGTTGCAGAGTCAGTAGGTATACATAACTTTCGTCGCGTCCCAGCGCTCAACACTCACACTCAGTTTATTGATGGGATGGCAGATTTAACCATCGAAGCCTTAAATTCTCCCAGCGTTAAACTGTCTCAAGTGTCGCAAATGAAAAAGCGGGTCAAAATGTACCCTCAAGAGCGCTGGCAGTGGGGCATGACGACCTCGGCAGAAATTTGGAATGGTAGAATTGCCATGCTCGGTTTTATCGCCCTGATTATCGAGCTAATCACTGGCAAAGGACTATTGCACGCAGTCGGGATTTTATAAGTCAGTTATCAGGAATCGTAGGGGCGGGTTTAGCAAGAGTCTGACAACCGCCACCCCAAATTTCTGCTCAAAACCCGCCCGTACAGTGGTAGCAACGGGTTTAGCAAGAGTCTGACAACCGCCACCCTAAATTTCCGCTCAAAACCCGCCCCTACAGAAATTAGAATTCAGGAAATTTTGACTTTTGACTTCTGACTTTTGACTTCTCTATCCACTCTAAATAGTGGCACATTCCAAGTTACGCAAAGTCACGCGCTCTGGTTTGATATGGGGCGACCCATTTGGTCTATCAAACCCATGAGCTACGATCCGACTAAGTTAAATCACTCAGAAATACTGTCTCTATTAGCTTCAGGTGTGCTGGAGTATTTTGGACGCATCAAAGCAGGAGAAAAAGATCCTTTTCCCTATCCCGATCCTTTAATTAGGGGATTTAATCAACTGAGTATTGCCTGTGCTTTGCAAAATGTAGAACGCTCTAAAAGACCTAAAGGCGTTGTAGAGTTTGTAGAGACATGGGGAAAATTGCCATTGACCAAGTGGGCTTTAAAGCTGGAGGTAGCAGACTATGATTTTGCTGCGGATGACTGTTTAATTAAGCCAGACTTGAGTAAACCAACGCAATTGTGCAAAGATTTGGCGCGGGGGTTGCGGTTGGTGTCTTAATGCGATCGCATGATTTTAAATTTAAATCTCGTCTAAATTTACATCAAAAGTTTGTTCTGCTACTGTTACACTGTCGCCCGATCTTAACTTGCGTCCGCGTCTGGTCTCCAGTATGCCATTAACGAGAACCTCACCTCCCTGAATTATTAGTTTTGCTTGTCCGCCTGTTGCTGCTATGCCAATTAATTTTAAAAATTGATCGAGTTTAATTGTATTATCACTGTTACTAATCATGAAAAATCTCAAACTCAACTTTTACGAGCAGAAACAAATAAGCTATTAACATCATGCCCAAATCCTTGCTCCGTTGACAAGGCATGGATCTCTGCCATATATTCTGCTTTAAGCTGCGCTAATTTGTCTGGTGATAATTGACACACCTGGTAGCCGTAAACATTATTAGCATGTGCGTTCCATGCTGTTTCTGCATCTTTGAAGTAGAAACCGAATTGTTGAGTTACAACTTCAATATTTTGAAAACCAGCCTGTTGAAGTAAAGCTTGGCACTTTTCAGGAGTACCTAGCGTTTCGTTGGGATTGTCAACCGTAATTCCAAATTGTTGTGCTTTCTGTCTAAATAAAATAGATGCAGTATGAGCTGTTTCAGCAAAACAGGAAAAAGCTACTATTCCACCTGTGTTTAAAAAACGATACCACTGACATAGGGAGGTAAAAACATCTGTGAAATAGGCGATCGCAGCAGAACAAAAAATCACATCAAAGCTATTATCGTCAAAATTTAAATCGTCTGCGTCCGCTTCAATCAATTCAATATTTTGTAATTTTTCTAACTCAACTTTGTGCCGTGCTTGTGCTAGCATTCCCGTGGAAATATCTACTCCCAATACATAACCTGCATCTCCTACAATTTTTGCTGCCGCGATCGCCACGATTCCCGTACCAGTTGCCACATCCAAAACTCTTTGTCTTGGCTTGAGTTGAGCTAATTCTATTAAAGGTTTGGCAAAACGATAGCGAAACTCGTTGTCATAATTAATTCTAGAATTAAAATCTGTAATAATTTGCTGCTTGTATTCATTCATACGAGTTGTCATTAGTATTTTCCCTACTCCCTACTCCCTACTCCCTACTCCCTAATATTTATCCGAAATTACCACAATGACATTTGTATAGGTGATTGACAAGAATTTGAGCAGAGGCGATCGCAAGGATAATTAAAATGCCGACGAAAAAATCAAATTTGCTCCCTGCTGTTGTAGCTATCGGGATTGTAGCAGGAGGTGCAGCGGCTTATTGGTATTTTAAAGGCAATTTTGGCAGTGGCGCGAGTCCTTTGGCAAGTGCTAAAGTCGTACCAGATGAAGCATTGATGGCAGCTTTTATTTCGACCGATTCTAGTGTTTTGGCGCAGTTACAGCGATTTGGCACTCCTGAAGCCGAAAAGTTAGTTGAGAAAAGCCTGCAAGACTTCGATCGCCAAGTATTAACAAAATCTAATATTAATTACGAACAAGATATAAAACCTTGGTTGGGTAACGTCGCAATTGCCGTACTACCACCTGGTTCTGCTAAGCAAGTACAAGCAACACCATTCTCGTCTCAATCGAATATTTTACTGGTACTAGGAATTAAAAATGGGTTGAGTGCCTGGAACTTTAGCAAGAAACTAAAAGCCGATAAAACAGTTACGAGTAAAGAATTCGATTACAAAGGACAAAAAATTACTGAATCAACCAGTCAAGGCGCACCAATCTACAGTAGTATTCTTGACAATCGAGTCGTTCTCGCTCCAGCCAAACAAGCAATAGAACAAGCGATCGATACTTATAAAGGAGAACCTTCTTTTGCTGCTAAAACAGGTATAGACAGCACTTTTGCCCAAAGCTTACAACTCAAAAACCCGATCGCGCAAATTTATTTACCTGATTATGCAGGTGCAGTCCAACAATTAACGGCTACTAATCCGGCTGGATTACCTCCACAAACTTTAGCACAGTTGCAATCGGTCAAAGCTGTAGTTGCAGGTGTGGGCGTGGATGACATGGGGCTAAGGATGAAAGCGATCGCGCAGTTAAATCCTCATGCCATCAACATACAATATCAAAACTCGCCTAGTAAGGTCGTGACGCGATTTCCCGTCGATACGCTGGCTTTATTGACTGGTGCGGGAATCAGTCGCACCTGGGCGGCGTTTGTTGACCAAACTAGAGATTTACCGGAAGTCAAGCAAGGATTGGACTCTGCTCGGCGATCGTTCAAAACAAGTTACAATCTCGATCTAGACCGAGATGTTTTTGGCTGGATGGATGGAGAATTTGCCATTGGTGCAATTCCATCTAGTCAGGGGATGTTAGGTTCCTTGGGATTTGGCGGCGCACTGATGTTTCAAACCAGCGATCGCGCTACGGCTGAATCGACTCTCGGTAAACTGGATGCGATCGCCCGAAGTAATTTTTTAGCTGTCGTTCCTAGAGATATCAATGGTAATAGCGTCACCGAATGGCAAGTTCCCGCCCAAGGTGCGATCGTCGGTCACGGCTGGTTAAATCCAGATACAATGTTTATTGCTGTGGGCGAACCGATTGTAGAGGCGATCGCAAATCCTTCTGGTAAGTCTCTTGACAGTAGCGAAGTTTTCAAAGCTGCAACTGGTTCTTTAATACAACCTAATGCAGGTTACTTCTACTTAGATATGGATAAAACCATGTCGTTACTTGCAAGTAAACCCTTAAGCACCGCGATCGATCCAGAAGCAACTGTTATTGTTAACTCTATTCGCGGTATCGGCATCACCGCCAGCAACCCCGACAAAACCACGAGTCAAATGGAGTTACTCATCGCACTCAAACAGAGAAATTAGGGAGTAGGGAGCAGGGAGTAGGGAGCAGAGAACAGAGGACAAGGGAGACAAGGAGGACAAGGGAGAATACCTACAATTGACCAATGACGAATGACCAACGACTAATGACCGAAATAAATTAACTCTTCTTACAGTAGGAAGCGGGTTTGCAGATGCTTAGTTAAAATGCAGGTAGTTCCATGCTGTCTACCACTTTTATACCTGTTCCCGATCGCAGAGTTAAGAATCAATTATGAACGCTGGACTTCTAAATAGAATCCCTCTGCTACCTGTTGTTGCTCTTTGGCTAGCATATGCACTGCTGGGATGGTATCTCTCTGCATATGATATCTTTTGGTTTGTGGGAGCCTGCGTTGCGGCTGTAGGGTTAGCTTTATCTTGGAAAAGTATTGCTGCTTTAGAGCAAATCATGAAATTTGCTTCCCAAGGATTTCTATTGATTGTAGCAATGCTTTTGGTTTGCGTGTTGATTGCTTTGGCTGCGGCGCGATCGATTTTAATTCCGATTATTGTCATGCCTTTAGCTATCACATTCTTGGCAAACGTAGAAATGCGATTTGCTGGTTTTAGTCGAGTCAATACTTTTTTATTTTTAGCAGTTGTAGCAGGTTTTGGCTTGGGTTTTGGCGAAATTATCGATCTCGCATTCTTAGCATCCAATCATAAATATTAGTAGGGGCGGGTTTAGACAACAGATTTTCCTGACACGAATAGCTATTGGATAAAACCCGCCCGTACAATCCCTACCAAGAAATACGTGCCGTTGCATAAGTTAAGTATTTTGTCAACAAATTTTAAAAATAATCCGTAAAACCGCGATCGCGGCTGGTAGAGATCGGTATATCGCGTTGATTTTCCATAGGAAATTTATGCAACTATGCCGTTCCATTATCAGCTATACGATTATTGGTTGCGTTCGACGGGGGTTTGGGTTTCTCCGTTACTAACACTAAATGTAGATTGGTTAAATGAGTCAGAAATATCAGCGATCGCCCAAATTCACGCTCTAGAACGAGTTGAATTTGGAATTAAAATGAGTTGGGAATATCGTAAAAAAATAGACTCAGACTATATGTCTTGGTGTGTCGATACCAAGCATCCTAATGTTGTATTTACAGATAAAAGTATCTCTCACAATAGCTCACCCAGTATATTCAGCTATCAAATGCGAGATCCCAATCGACTAGTTATGTCGGTTGGGAAATATGAAGAAACCATCGTATTAGAAAGCTATAACAAACGTTTGCGCGAACAGAGGTATGAAGGTAAGCTAATGAGACGACTTTGGGAAAAGAAAGTTGATGCTACAATTGCTCCAAAGTTGGCGATGGTTTCATAACTTCTTAGGCAACAAAGCCGCTCGATCCATCAATTTCAGTTGTTCTTGTTGGTACTCTACTCCTTGTTGGTATTCCAAAAGTGTAAATGTATCTACTTGAATTGCTTCATTACGAGCAATTTCTGCGGCGCGAATTAGTTCAGCCTCTTCTAGAGTAATTATCTCAGCCTCTCGTGCTGCTGTAACTAGCTGCTCCGGTTTTCCTGACGGCAGCCTACCTTCACGACTGGCAGCTTTGATAGTTTTAAGTGCTGGTTCGGCTTGCGATGTTAAGAGAAAAGCGCGTTCCAATCTTCCCAAAGCTTCATTTGAATCGGTAGGAACATAAATACCTGCGGCGAGCCGATCGCGTTGTTGCCCTGGTGTCTGAAGGCTACGTGCAACGTCACTGCCCAGACGGTCAGAGGGTAAAGAACCGATCGCATTGAGCCGCCACCACCAAGTCACAGGTCCTCGGAATAAACTACCGAGAATTGGTACGGATAGGTTACTGAAAATTCCCTCAAATCCAAGCTGAATCTGAGCCAAGGCATATTCCACTGCCCAGCGAACAAAGGGTAAGTCTTCCGTACAACCTTCTGCCTCAAATCGGCGCAGGGTAGCTGTTGCCAAATACATCCAAGAAAGAATATCGGCAAATCGTCCAGTCAGTTTTTCTCGTCGCTTCAACGTGCCACCAAAACAGAAGAGAACCAGATCGGTCAGCCAAGCAAAAGTCGCGGCTGCCCATTCAAGCTTGCGGTAGTATTTAGCAGTAGCTCTAGTTACAGGCGGACGGGCGAGATAGCCACGAGAAAGACTCAACAGTAAGGTGCGGCAACCATTACGCATCATGAAACCAACGTGATGCCAAAAGGCGCGATCGAAAGCCGAGACATCCGACTGTTTGAGGGCAATAACTTCAGCATAGACGTAAGGATGACAGCGGATCGCTCCTTGACCGAAGATCATCATCGTACGGGTGAGGATATTCGCGCCTTCAACCGTAATTGAGATCGGAGTGGCAATGTAGATATTTGCTAGCAGGTTTCTGGGTCCGCGACAAATACCAGAGCCACCGAGAATATCCATCCCGTCATTGATAATTTGACGCGAGAGTTCTGTCAGGTTGTACTTAGCGATCGCCGAAATGACAGCAGGTTGCTCGCCGCGATCGACTGCCCCGCAAGTATAAATTCGAGCGGCATCCATCAAATATGTCAGCCCTCCAATCCGAGCGAGGGGTTCCTCAATTCCTTCAAACCGACCGATTGGCAGTCCAAACTGCTGTCGCACTGTTGCGTGAGCGCCTGTCACTCTGGCGACTAGTTTGGCAACTCCGGTACAGGTAGCAGGAAAGCTGATGCCCCGACCCGCAGCAAGGCTCTGCATCAACATTTTCCAACCCTGACCCACCTGTTCTACACCACCGATAACTTGGTCTATGGAGATGATGACATCATGCCCTTCAACCGGAGAATTGTAAAACGGGACTCCCATCGGATCGTGTCGCCGTCCCAAAACCACACCAGGCGTATCCGCCGGAATTAAAGCGCAGGTAATGCCTACATCCTCTCCTTTACCCAGCAAATTTTCTGGATCGCGGAGGCGAAACGCCAGACCGATTAAAGTGGCGATCGCGCCCAGAGTAATATAGCGTTTGCGAAAATTCAAGCGCAGATATAGTTTTCCATCTTCAGCTTGAAACACGACTCCTTCAGAAGTAATGCTACCCGCATCCGAGCCAGCTTGGGGTTCGGTCAAGGCAAAACAGGGAATTTCATCCCCCTGAGCTAGTCTGGGCAGATAATAGTCTTTCTGAGCTGGAGTACCATATCGCAGCAGCAACTTCGCCGGACCGAGGGAGTTCGTCACTCCAACTGTCGCCGTGTGGGTGAACGATCGCGATGCCAGCTTCATCATCACGGCACTGTAGGCAAAGTTAGAAAAGCCCAAACCGCCATACTCTTTGGGGATCATCATCCCGAAGAAGCGTTCTTGTCTGAGATATGCCCAGACTTCCGGTGGTAAGTCTTTGCGACGGTAAATTTCCCAATCGCTGACCATGCGGCAAACTTGTTCTACTGGTTCATCGAGAAATGCTTGCAGTTCTGGCGTAACTTGGGGATAGGGTTCGCTGTTAATTCTGCGAAAATTAGGTTGACCGGAAAAGAACTCACCATCTACCCAAACGCTCCCTGCTTCGATCGCCGCTTGTTCGGTTGCAGAGATGTTGGGTAGGAGATTGAAAGTTTTAATGGCGGAAATGATGGGAGATGTGACGAGCGATCGCCGTAATATTGGTAAATTTAAGATTGCTGTCACCACACCTAACAGCGACCACACCCAAATTGGCGGATTCCAAGCTGCCAGCACGGCGAGCAAGTACAGCGACCATAGCCACAACGGAACGCCAATGTAACCTAGTGCTAAAAATAGGAAAATTAGCGCGGGAATGACAAAGACTGGATCGAGCAGGTTCAGCATCATAATTCGTAATTCGTAATGAAACATGAGTTGAAGACTTCGACCTCTCAGGTCATCCAGATTCAGGAGGTTGCCAAATTCTCAAACACTGCCGCTGCTCCCATACCACCACCAACGCACATCGTCACCAGACCATAGCGAATGCTACGCCGTTTCATTTCGTGCAGCAGAGTAGCTGTCAGCTTCGCCCCCGTGCAACCTAGAGGATGACCGAGAGCGATCGCGCCGCCGTTGACATTGACAATTTCCTCATTCAAACCGAGCTTGCTAATTACCGCTAAGCTTTGAGCGGCAAAGGCTTCATTCAGCTCGATTAACCCGATATCGTCCAAGCTTAAACCCACTTGCTTCAACACTTTCGGCACAGCCTCAACTGGACCAATCCCCATAATTTCTGGGGGAACTCCAGCAACTGCAAACCCTAACATCCGTCCTAGAGGTTTTACACCGAGTTTATTGACCCAGCGCTGACTCATCAATACCGTCGCAGATGCTCCATCTGAAGTTTGAGATGAGTTGCCAGCTGTAACCGCTCCACCTTGGCGAAAAACAGGTTGCAACCGCGCCAAAGCTTCCAGACTGGTATCGGCGCGAGGACCTTCATCGAGCTGAAAAACTTGCTCCACGACCTGTGGCTTACCATCAACATAGAGAGTTTCGCGGACTGGAAGCGGGATGATTTCTTCAGCAAAACGACCTTGCCTAATTGCAACTAAAGCTTTCTGATGCGATCGCAGCGCAAAAACATCTTGTTCCTGGCGAGAAACTCCGTACTGCTGGGCTACGTTCTCAGCCGTAATCCCCATCGTACAGTAGGCTTGTGGAGTCTCCGCCAACACTTCTGGATTGGGAGCTAGATAGTGTCCCCCCATCGGAATCAAACTCATCGATTCGGCTCCACCAGCCACCATAATTTCCGCTTGTCCTGTGGCGATCGCTTGAGCTGCCATCGCGATCGTCTGGAGTCCAGAAGCACAAAAACGGTTGACAGTACAACCTGCCACTGAATCGGGTAAACCAGCACGTTGAGCAATAACTCGCCCTAAATTGAATCCCTGTTCCGCTTCTGGAAACGCGCAGCCGATAATGATGTCGTCAATATATTCTGGTGCAAGTCCTTCGACGCGAGCGATCGCGCCTTTGACTACCACCGCGCCCATGTCATCGGGGCGAACATGGCGTAACGTACCGCGTGGCGCTTTTCCCACCGCAGTCCGAACGCTGCTAACAATATAGGCTTCTTTCATAGTTGGTAGTTGGTAGTTGGTAGTTGGTAGTTGGTAGGAGCGAGGAGTGAGGAGTGTAGACGCGACAGCGGCTTCTCGGAGAGTGGAGTGAGGAGTGAGGGGACAAGGGAGACAAGAGAGCTTCAGGTGCAGAGGAGCAGAGGAGCGATCGGGAGCAATTCTAGCCACTAGCTACTCACTACACCCCACACCCCACACCCTACACCCTTTCTTCACTAGTCACTGATAACTGCTCCCGACTCCCGACTCCCGACTCCCGACTCCCGCTAATTTCGTAACGGCTTTTTATGCTTCAACGTGTAAGCTATCCGCTCTTGGGTTTTGGGCTGGCTGAGTAGGGGTAAAAATGCTTCCCGCTCTAATTGCAGTAAGTAGTTTTCATCAACTAAAGCAGGTGCAGAAAGTTCCCCGCCAGCCATGACGTAGGCTAAACGGTTGGCTAAATAGCGATCGTATTCGCTGATGAAGCCGCCTCGGTAAAGGGTATCGGCAGCATAATCCAACATTGCTCTCCCTGGACGACCTAGCACCATAATGACGTTGCGTTCGGGGGGTGGGGCGTAACCTGCGCGATCGCTACATAAGACCTCTTCTTTCGCAACTTCTAAACGGCGATCGCCATTCATTAAAATTCTGGCTGTCGGTGGTAGAAATCCTAGTTCTTGAGCTTCCGCAGCACTATTGGAGACTTTCGCCATACCAATTGTTTCAAACACTCGCCGCAGGAATGGTTGGATGTGATGGGGCGCTTCTGTGGCAGCGCGATCGGCTGCCCAAGTCACCGATCGCATAATGCCACCAGCCCCAGGAATCAAACCTACACTCAGTTCCACCAAGCCAATATAAGTTTCTGCTGCTGCCACGACTTGCGGACACGCCATGACTAACTCGCAGCCACCACCCAACACGCGCCCTTGAATTGCCGCAACAATTGGTTTGGGGAAGTAATGAATCCGCTGTAGCAGAGTTTGAAATTTGACAATCAGATCGGCGATCGCCTCAAAGTTTCCCGACTGCGCCATCATTGCCATTTCCGCCAGATTTGCCCCACCTGAGAAATGAGCGCTGCTGTTGCCAATGACCAATCCTCGATAATCGTTCTCTAGCAGATCCAACACCTCAGCTAAACCGTCAACCACTTGCAAACTCAAAGTATTGCCCTTCGAGCGAAATTCATACAAAACCACCCCATCACCCAAGTCCAGCAACGCTGCTTCGGGATTTTGCCATATGAGCGGGAGTCGGGGAAGAGAGCTGAGGGAGCTGAGAGAGAAAGAAATTTTGAATTTTGAATTTTGAATCTTGAATTGCTTCCCTGCTCCCTGCTCCCTGCTCCCTGCTCCCTGCTCTACCCATTCCGGCACGGGAATTCCAGCAGCTTTCATATCTGCCAGTACGGTTTCAAACCCTAGTACTTCCCAAATTTCAAAAGGACCGAGTTCCCAGCCAAAGCCCCATCGCATTGCTTTGTCGATGTCGTCAGGATTATCGGCAATTTCGGGAATGCGGCAAGCGCTATAACTCAAGGTTTTGAGGATAGATTCGCGGAAGAAAGCACCTGCACGAGTGCGATCGCAATACAATGCCCGCAGGCGATCGCCTAAATCGGGAATCTTACCAATCGCCTCAATATCGCCTAAGTTTAGAGGCTTGGCTGGTTCGTAAGCGAGTGTTTCTGGATTTAATGACAGAATTTGTCGGTCTTGCTTTTTGTAAAAGCCTTGACCCGTTTTCGCTCCTAGCGTCCCCGTCTCTACGAGTTTGCGTAACAGCTCCGGCACGCGAAAGACTACTCTGCTTTCATCGTGAGGAATAGCTGGATAGAGGTTGCTGGCGACGTACATCAGCGTATCTAGTCCGACTAAATCCGCCGTGCGGAATGTGGCTGATTTTGGTCTACCTGCAATTGTTCCCGTTAGAGTATCGATTTCCTCAATCGTGTATCCCTGCGTTAACGCCTGCACACCGAGCATTGTGACATACATGCCAATTCGGTTGGCAATAAAGTTAGGAGTGTCCTTTGCGATTACGATCCCTTTACCTAAATGCAGCTCTCCGAACCACTTCATTCTTTCTAGTACTTGTGGATCGGTGTCAGTTGTCGGAATGACTTCGAGTAGCTTGAGATAGCGGGGTGGATTGAAAAAATGAGTACCTAAAAACCTTTGACGAAAGGAGTCAGAACGTCCTTGGGCGATCGCGTGGATTGGTAAACCACTGGTATTAGTAGATACGATTGTATCCGAGCGAATTACGCTCTCTACGCGTTCCATCAATTTTTGCTTAATATCTAGATTTTCTACCACTGCTTCAATGACCCAATCGACTGCGGCGACTGAGTAAAAATGCTCATCAAAATTTCCCAAAATGACGCGACGGGCTGTCTTTTCTGTAAAAAATATAGGTGGAGATAGCTTCAGGGCTTTTTTAAATGATGTTTCAACTAATTCGTTTTTATTGCTCCCCTTACCAGGAATATCTAATAAATATACGGTTAAACCTGCATTGGCGAGGTGAGCGGCAATCTGGCTTCCCATCACTCCCGCACCAAGAACGGCGGCGGTTCGGAACGGCTTAAACATAGTTTTAAAACCTCAGTTATTAGTGGTAGTTGGTAGTTGGTAGTTGGTAGTTGCCCCTCTGCTCCTCTGCCCCTCTGCTTCCCCAACTCCCTCAGCTCCTCTTTCTTCCCCTGCTCCCTACTCCCTGCTCCCTGCTCCCTGGCTTAAGGATTGAGCATACGCAGGACAAGTGGATGAAGGTACGGGGGGACATAGGTTGAGTTGTTCGTGACGCTGTGTCTCTCGTCGTTTGGAATCTTCTTGACCATATAAAGCATTAATTTCTTGAGCAAACATTTCAGCGATCCTGGCGCGTTTTACTTCTCCACTGGGAGTTAGCATTCCGTTCTCGATGCTGAGTGTAGCGTTGATGAGCTGAAAGCGTTTAACTAAAGACCAGTAAGGCAAATGGCAGTTAGCTTCATCTACTAAAGCCTGGTAGAGGGCGAGAATACAGGGATGGTTCAATAATTCTGCATCTGGTAGGTCGAGTCCCAATATTTGAGCTTGTTGGCGCAGGTTGTTGAAATCAGGAAAAATTAGCATGGCACAGAATTTACGTTCTGCCCCCACTGCAACTGCTTGTGCTACTAGAGGAGATTGTTCTAACTTGTGTTCTAATGGCTGTGGCGTGACGTATTTACCTGTTGAAAGCTTGAAGTGGCTTTTCTTTAATCCAACGATTTTCAGAAAACCATCAGCAGTAAACTCTCCTATGTCGCCTGTATGAAACCAGCCCTCAGAGTCGATCGCCTGTTGGGTAGCTTCGGAGTTTTTATAGTAGCCTTGCGTCACGTAAGGTCCCCTGACTAAAATTTCACCATCAGATGCGATCGCTATTTCTATCCCTGGCAACGGTACTCCTACTGTTCCAGCTCGGTTGAAGCAACCCCGATTGCAGGCAACTGCCGAACTTGTCTCTGTCAAACCATAGCCTTGTAGAATCGTGACTCTGGCAGCAGCAAACAGGTTAGCAATCTCGGCTTTCAAAGCAGCACCACCACAGATCGCATATTTGAGATGACCGCCAAATACAGCACGCCATCTAGAAAATACCAGTCGATCTGCTAGTTTCAGCATCCAGTCGTATTTGCCGCTCGGTGACCGCCCCAATTCGTACTGTTGAGCAAGGGCGATCGCCCAATCGATCAGACGTTGAGTTTGTTCTGTTTGTAAAGATTTCCAAGCGGTGAGAGAGGCTCGCCAATGCGGTAACTTGAATTGAGTTGGGGGTAACCATCGCAGAGAGGATAAACGGAATTTTTGCTGTGGAGTTTCTTGTTTCTTCTGAAACATCTGCGCGGCGAAAGTCCGAAAGCGGGGCAGCAAGTCGTATTTGACACTTTTCGCTGTCTCTCGTTGTGGAGCCTGACTACCTGTTTCTAAAATTCGCTGATAAATTTTTTCCAACAACAGAGGCACGGTAGCAAATATTGTTGGTTGTAACTCTTTGAGATGTTTCATCACTCGGTTAGGAGTGGTGAAGTAAACGCTATGTCCGTAATTCATGTGACCGTAGAAAAAGATACGGGCAAATACGTGAGTCAAGGGTAGAAATGAAAGTACGACCTCTTTTGCGCCTAATTCCAAATCGGGAATTCCACTGAACATTGCCAGTGCATTAGCTGAGAGGTTTTCGTGAGTCAGCATCACTCCTTGGGGCTTGCCAGTGGCTCCAGGGATATAAATAATGGTGGCTAAGTCGCCTGCTGCGAGCGATGCGCGGAGCTGTTGTCGCCTCTCATCTGACATCTGAGCTTGTCCTTGCTGCCGTATCTCTGCCAAGGAAGAGATTTGGATTGCTTGAGGATGCTTGAATTGTCCTTGCCAATCGAGGGAAACATCGGCAACGATCGCGATTTGTAGATCGGGCGTGCTGCCTAAGTAAGGTATGATGCGGTCGAGTAAGTCGAGGTTAGAAACAATTAGTCCTTTGGCTTCGCTGTGTTGCGTAATAAAAACGATGTTTTCCAACGTCTGGGTGAGATCGATCGGTACGTCAATCAGTTGAGCTAGCAAGCAGCCCAGATCGGCTATGCAAAAGTTAACATCGCTATGCATGAGGAGGGCAACGCGATCGCCCTTCTCTAACCCTAAGTTCGACAAACCGAGTGCTACTTCTTCAGCCGCAGTCCGAAAGGCTCGCTCGGATAAAGGTTGCCAACCTTGTTCTGTCCACTGGTTTAAAGCACGGGAATTGGGAGCACGATCGCAGGCTTCATCTAATAATGAAGGCAATGTGCGTCCCAACAACACATTCCCAGAGTTGGGAGGGGCTGTGTAAATTTTGTTAGACCACAACATTTTCGCCCAGAAGAGCTGAAATCTCTTCCCCTCGATAAAGTTTTTCTGTGTTTTTTTATTAATTAGCTTTTACAGTAAGGTGGGCATTGCCCACCCTACACTTACTGAATCCCCCACTGCGATCGCTAATAATATTTGCGCTCGAGCGCCCGAGCCAATAGTTTTTTTTATTGAGTTTTGTTTTTAGAAAACAGAGTCAGATGCAGTATTTGTTTTGGATGCCGAATTCTCACACCTGAGTTAGATATTTTCCCTGTTTCTCCTTTCTAATTAATATGAATTAACGACAAAACACGTAACCAAAGATGTTAGATTGCCATATCTAACCCTTCAGGGATCGAACGATATGCCAAAAGAATTGCTTGATCTCAGTTTAACTCATTACTTCACGAAGCTGCTATTTTATCTATCTTTAGTAACAAATCAAACTAACAACAGGAATTTCTACTTACTAATCATTGAGTTTCAAGCCTCTGAATTCACTTTAAAAGAGTCAAATATACACTTCACCGTCCATTGTTAATTTATTGAAATAAAGAAAAACTGGTAACATTATTTAATCCTTTCACATATCACCCTTTCACCTTATGCTGCTTGACTGTCATCAATTTCCTGCAAATGCTGCTCCAACCAGTTACCGATGTCTACAAGTACTTCTTGATAATTCGTATCGGCATAAAGATCGTGATAACTGCCAGGATACTCGTAGCATTTCTTGTCGGGATAAGTGACCCGTTCGCAGAACAGCCAACTACTTTCAGGATGAGTCACTTGGTCTGCACTGCCATGTAGCAGCAGTAAAGGAATTTGCAGCTCAGACGCATGATTTTCGATCCAATCCACGGCAGCAAAGAATTCTGTTGCAAGTCTGGCACTACCGTATTCGTGACGTAAGGGGTCTTGACTATAGGCAGAAATAACATTCGGATTGCGCGAACTAGCATTATGATTCAAGCCAACCTTAAGACTCAAGCGTGGATAGACGCGGGAAAAGACTCGCCCGATCGCCAGTTTGAGGCGCGAGACTCCAACTTTTCCCAAGGCTGGTGCAGTGACGATCGCACCCCGCAATCCCTGCGGCGAGCGCAAAGCATAATCCAAAACAATTGCACCTCCCAAGCTATGCCCCCAGACAAAACAAGAGCAATTCGGTTCTTGCGTCCAAATTTGCTGCAAAAAGGCGCTTAAATCTTCTCGAAATTCAGTCCATCTATTAATATGTCCCCTTTGTCCTGGCGAGTGTCCGTGACCTCGTAAATCAAAGGCATAGACTGCATAACCTAGAGACACTAAGTACTCTACAGCAGGTAGAAATAGACCGCTATGCGCTCCCAAACCATGCACGATCGCCACCACAGCCCGCGATCGATCTTGGGGATGCCAGCTTTGGTAATAGAGGCTTAATCCACCAGCGCCCTTGAAGGTTCCTGCAATGTTTTTCATCCTGATTCTCCCCAAATGTTTTTCTACAACAGGGTGAACTCAGAAGTCAGAAATTACCGTGCATCCATTTTAATTGTATACAACTGACGAAGAAGACTGAATGCCTCATTTGAGCTGAGCGATCGCGGTTTGGATCCGGTTGAGCGCTTCGCGAATATTTTCCAATGAGTTAGCGTAGGATAACCTTAAATATCCCTCACCAAACTTACCAAAAGCAGAGCCAGAAAGTACGGCAACTCCGGCTTCTGCTAGTAAATAATCTGCGAGTGCATCACAGTTGAGAGGGAGTTGTTTGACATTAGGAAATACGTAGAATGCTCCTGTAGGTTTAACGCACTGAATGCCGGCGATCGCATTCAAACCATCGACAATAAAATCTCGTCGCTGTTTGAATTCGTCCACCATCTGTTCCACAAACTCTTGCGTTCCTGTCAGTGCTTCAATTCCAGCAATTTGAGTAAACGAACAGGTGCAGGAATTGGAATTGATCGTTAATTGCTCCAGCTTTTGAGCTAATAGTTGGGGAGCCACACCATAACCTAAGCGCCACCCCGTCATCGCGTAAGTTTTAGAATAACCATCTAGCAGAATCGTCCGCTCTTTCATCCCAGGCAAACTGATAATACTGTGGTGTGTTTGTTCGTAAAGGATGCGCGAGTAGATTTCGTCCGAGAGGATATAAAAATTATGTCGTTCTGCTAAATTGGCGATCGCCTCTAAATCTTCAAGTTGCAGCACGCCTCCAGTAGGATTTTGGGGAGAATTGAGAATTAATAGTCGCGTGCGGGGAGAAATTGCTTGTTCTAAATCTTCAATCCGAAAACGAAAGCCAACCTCTTCGCGCAAAGCTAGGGGAATTGCCTTGCCACCTACGAAGTTAATCACTGATTCGTAAACAGGAAAACCTGGATCGGGATATATGACCTCATCACCTGCATTCACCAGCGCCAGAATAGTGAAAAAAATTATCGGCTTAGCGCCTGGTGTCACCACGACTTCATCGGGATGCACCTCAACGCCTCTTGTGTGTGTCACATATTGAGCGATCGCCTGTCGCAACTGAGGTAATCCAGCGGCTGGAGCATAGCCAGTGTAGCCGTCTTTCATGGCTTGAAATGCAGCCTGACAGATATTCATCGGTGTCTGGAAGTCTGGCTGTCCGATTTCTAGATGAATTACGTTACGTCCTTGAGCTTCCAAACGTTGTGCTTTGGCAAGGACTTCAAAAGCAGATTCCGTCCCCAGGCGGCTCATTCGTTCGGCAAAATTCATATTAATTTATTTTCCAAATGACAACTGACAACTGATAACTGACATTCTTGTATGAATTTTTATTAAAAAAAGAGTTAGTAAGAATGACAGATATCAGCCAAAAGTTATAGGGATCGACAAGAGCCGAAAAATATAACTACAATTAAATTAGTAGACTCGATCGAACGCTAGGTGTCTTCCCTAACAATAGAATGAAACCTTAACTCCTATTTTATAGAGCCTCTTTGCTAACACATACTATGTTCTATATCTCTTGATGAGGCTCCTATAAAGGAATGAAAAGGCTAGATCGAGCTTACATTATAAACCTATAAATTTATTGTTAATTTTTGCTGCTATCGGTAGCAAACTTTGGTAGGGCATAATCCAATGCTAACTACTAAATTAGATGTAGCAGTTTGAATAATTCTGCTATCCTCAATTGAACGTGAGGAAGTTTACTATGTTGAATTTATCAAAACCACAAGAATTTAATTGTCTAGCCAGCTATGTTTTAGAAATGGTGAACGCTGTTAAGCTAGAGCAGTTACAACCATTTTTCGATTGCTTACCAGCCGATCCATATTTAGCAGGCAACTATCGTTTTAGAAACCTTTCTCACTTTCAAATGGCTGGCGATCGCCTGATACAATTACCCCACAGGCAGCTATTTCAATCGAAAGTATATAACTCAATTTTGGGAGATGTTATCAGAGAGTATCCAGAACTTGACGATCGCTTAGTTTCGTCGGCAGATTTTCAAAAAATTGTTTGGGAATTTTTCCAGTTTTGCCAGCTTTGTACTAACTTCAACGAAGTTGCAGTGCATCAAATTAGAACCACAGCTTCTTCTCAGCAACTCGGCAATCCTGCACCCGAGGGAATTCATCGCGATGGAGTCGAACTCGTCGGCATTTTCTCTGTCAATAGAACCGGAATTGAAGGGGGAGAAACGCATCTTTATCCAGAAAAAGATAGTCGTCCCGCTTTCAGCAAAATTCTCAATCCTGGCGAATTCTTAGTCTTTAGAGATAGTCAATACTTCCACTACACTTCGCCTGTCAAAGCGACTACTTCTGAACTGGGAGTCAGAGATGTTTTTGTCCTCACATGTCCTGGTTTATTTCCACCAGAGTAGAAGGTCAAAAGTCAAAAGTCAAAGGTCAAAAGTCAAAATCTTTTTACACCCTACTCCCTGCTCCCTACTCCCTGCTCCCTACTCCCTGATAACTATCATATGATGAATAATATTTTAGTCACTGGCTCTAGAGGTCAACTGGGAAGCGACCTTGTTGTTGCCCTACAAAGACGCTATGGGACAACACACGTCATGGAAAGCGGGCGATCGCCACGCTCAGAGGAAAGCAAGTTATTTCCTTATAAAGTGTTAGATGTCACAGATGCTCGGCGGTTGGAAAAAATTATCAAGCGGCATCAAATCGATACAATTTACCACTTAGCAGGACTACTCTCAGCAAAGGGCGAACAGGAACCCGATCGCTGTTGGGACGTTAATATTAATGGGCTAAAAAATGTGCTGGAAGCAGCCAAATCCGCTCGACTCAGAGTCTTTTATCCTAGTTCTATTGCCGTATTTGGAGCGCATACGCCGAAGTTAGACACGCCTCAGATTACCGTGACAGATCCATCTACAATGTACGGAATTACAAAGGTGACGGGCGAACTACTTTGTCAGTACTACGCGCAACGGTTTCGCGTGGACGTGCGATCTTTACGTTTACCAGGCATTATTAGCTACAATGCTCCACCAGGAGGTGGGACAACAGACTTTGCCGTAGAAATCTTCCATGCTGCCCTCCAGCAGGGAACTTACACCTGTTTCCTTCGCCCAGAGACTCGCTTGCCCATGATGTACGCTTTAGATGCGGTCAGAGCGATTCTGGAACTGATGGAAGCAGATTTATCAGCCATCAAAATTCGTACCAGCTACAATGTGGCAGCAGTCAGCTTCTCGGTAGCAGAACTCGTAGCTGAGATTCAAAAGCACTTACCTGAGTTTACCTGCGAATACAAACCCGATTTCCGGCAAGCGATCGCGGATTCTTGGGTTTGTACAGTTGACGACTCTAAAGCACGCGCCGATTGGGGTTGGCAACATACTTATGACTTACCTGCGATCGTCAGCGATATGTTGGCGAAGCTGGAGTCATTAAAAAGGGAACAGGGAGCAACTCAAAATTCAAAATTCAAAATTCAAAATTCAAAATTAATTCCGAATCCCGACTCCCGAATCCCGACTCCCGACTCCCTACATTCGGTGATGTAGCCATGTTGACCACAGCGGCGGCTTCTGTTTTTCAATCCCTGCTCGATGAAATTCATCAATCCGGTCTGCGCAAAGAAGAACGAGCGATCGCGTCGCCCCAAGATGCCAAAATCCGACTTCAGGATGGTCGGACGGTACTGAACTTCTGCGCTAACAACTATCTAGGATTAGCTAACCATCCTGACATTATTGCCGCAGCTCAGGAAGGAATTGCTAAATATGGTTTTGGCTTGTCATCGGTGCGCTTTATCTGTGGCACGCAAACCATACATAAAGAGCTGGAAGCAAAGATTTCTGCGTTTCTCGGTACTGAAGATACTATTCTGTACGGTTCCTGTTTTGATGCCAATGCCGGACTATTTGAAACACTACTAGATGATGAATGTGCGGTCATTAGCGATGCACTCAACCACGCCAGCATTATTGACGGAATTCGGTTGTGTAAAGCTAAACGTTATCGGTTTGCCCATAGCAATAGCTCGGAGTTGGAGCAAACGCTGCAAGCTACCGAATCGCTTAAAATCCGCTTAATTGTCACGGATGGGGTCTTCAGCATGGATGGCGATATCGCTAAGCTAGACCAAATCTGCAATTTAGCCGAACAGTATGATGCGCTGGTTATGGTAGATGATAGTCATGCTACTGGGATTTTGGGAGCAACAGGACGCGGCTCGATCGAACATCGTGGTGTTATGGGTCGTGTAGACATCATCACTAGTACGTTAGGAAAAGCGCTGGGTGGAGCTTCTGGAGGCTTTACATCAGCTCATAAAGTCATTATCGACTTGCTCAGGCAGCGATCGCGCCCCTATTTATTTTCCAACACCCTTGCTCCGGCGATCGCCTACACCAGCATTAAGGTCTTGGATTTACTCAACCAAACCTCAGAATTACGCGAAAGACTGCTGGAGAATGCCAGCTACTTTCGGACTTCCATCGGCGATCGCGGTTTTGAAATTAAACCTGGTATCCACCCGATTGTACCAATTATGCTGTACGACGCGAAACTTGCACAAGCTATGGCGCGAGATCTGCTCGATGAGGGGATTTATGTCATTAGCTTTAGCTATCCCGTAGTTCCCCAAGGTCATGCCCGAATTCGGGTACAAGTCTCCGCCACTCACACGCAAGAACAATTAGAGCAATGTGTAGAAGCGTTTGCTCGCGTGGGGAAAAAGTATGGGGTTATTTGACAGGGAGCAGGGAGCAGGGAGCAGGGAGCAGTGACCCGTTCATTCCGACTTCTGACTTCTGACTTCTGACTACTAGTTTTTGACTTTTGACTTTTGACTTTTGACTTTTGCCTATTGAAGAGGAAAATTACTATGATTGAGGATATCCGAAAAAAATTAAAAATTCCAACGGCAAGGCTAGAAGCGATTAATAACCTTTTAG
The DNA here is from genome assembly GCF_051657925.1 of Chroococcidiopsis sp. Lineage (NCBI taxonomy): Bacteria > Bacillati > Cyanobacteriota > Cyanophyceae > Chroococcidiopsidales > Chroococcidiopsidaceae > Chroococcidiopsis > Chroococcidiopsis sp. The sequence goes on along the minus strand of NZ_JBOFLP010000236.1, from coordinate 13,688 downwards.
TAGATCCAGATATAGAGGCGATCGCTAATTTCCTCGATGTCGTGTCTAAATATGGGACTCCAGAAGAGATTAATGCTAAGGCAAAACAAGCTGCGTCTCTGACTGCATTGCTAGAGCGCGTTCGACAAACTCGACCCGAATATTTGACCGATCTACAATGGCTGCAACAGCAAGCAGATGAGGGTGCATTTGTCAGCATTGCCGATTATCGACAGAATGTACTAGGAAACAAGGCAAAGCGCTTGACTTTTGGCGACAAATATGCAGTGACGCTAGAAATTAGTGCCTGTCAATATTTTCCTTGGATAATTGCCGCAGCTCGACGAGCGATCGCCCAACAATCCCTCATGCCGGGACGTTTCATTCAAGTCCGCCAGATGAAGGAACAAGAAACCGATGGTGACTTGCCCGCCATTGCTGCAGCTATGCAAATTATGGGCGCGAGTTTTGTCGTCACTCTCGATACTAAAGGAACTGATGGCTCGAACGTCCATCTCGGCGGAGCGGAAACGATCGCGGGTTACTTTGGTGGTGTTGGACAGCCCAACGATCGCGCCTTGCTCTGGTTGGATGAGTACTTGTACTACTACACTAACTATGGCATTCGCCAAGTTCTCAATCTCAATCCTGGGACAGTGCTACTGGGCTATCTCCTCCATCGACTCGGTGTTGATATCGAGTTCAAGATCTCTGTATTTATGGGCAACGACAATCCCTACGCAGCTTTGTGGACTTTACTTGGAGCAAAGTTATTTTCTCGGGATGATGGTAGCTCTCCATTAATTGGATTTAATTGGAGTAACTCGGTCAATAATGAAACGATTGAAATTACCAGCCAGTTTCGCCAAGCTTTGGACTTCGAGCAGCAGGTTCGCTTCGAGCATCACATCACTGAAACTTGGAAAGGCATCGTGCGGCAGCCGTACAATCGCAGAGATGAGTTGATGGAGCTGGCTTCGTGCGTGCCGAATATTTCAGCCAAGCATGAGGGAGGCGATCCAGACATTGAGCTGATGCGGCAGCACCCATCGGATATTTTCGATTATTTCCGTGACAAGCAGGAGATTATTGCCTCTGGAGATTGGGAACATCTCACCCTGAATTTTTTGGACAAGTTTGATGCCTTAAACAAAACGGCACTAGCTCTTACAGAACAGGGTCTATCCGTTCTAGCAGCTGGAAATCTCCACCTGCTAGAACGAAAGCATTCGCCAAACTTACGACTGACCACTTACAACTGACAAATTCTCCTTACCGATTTCGAGACAAGACAAAATCCTCATCTAGCGTCAGGTCTAAATCTCGGTTGGGATTGACAACAACCACTTCCACTTCTTTACGCTTGCGACCTCTAAGGAGCGTTTCTCCCAACACTCCAGCTCCCGCGCCTCCTAAGATTGCACCTAAATCGATATCTCCAAAAATTTCAGATGCTACGGCTCCGACTGCTGCGCCAACAACCGCACCGCGAACAAAATCGGGGTTGGTTTTGCGATCGATTATCTGCTTTCTTCTCACTACAGATGATGTTGCCTCAATCGGATATTTTCGCTTTTGACTACCGATGACTACTGATTCAGCCACGAATTGCGAACCACCATCAGCAGGTCTGAGTCTACCGTTAATTTGGCTACCTGCGGGAATCACGACATTTCCGCGCTCCGAGCGGACGCTGGTTGCTGTAGTTAGCGTCAGTCTGACTGATTCTTTAGGCGTAACCAGCACTCTATCTGACTTTTTGTATCGCACCGGAATGACCGTACCAACTGGTACGATCGACTGAGGTGATTGAGCAATTAACAGTTTACTAGGGTTCGATTGGGGTGCTGCAACCGGAGTCGCAGCGATCGCAGGTACTATTGTGGCAGAAGTCATTCCCAGTGCCATCAGCGCCGCAACTTTGGCTTGCCAGGAATTAGAAATGAACATATAAAGTCTTTCTCCTAAACTAACGGAATAAAAATTATAATATTCATGACGTAAAAGCAAGTAAATTGTTCTTTAAATTTATGTCACCTAGCAGTAAAAACTTGGAAACACTAAACGCAGATCCTAGTTTTGCGATTCTGAGGCTACTTTTCTAGTTTTAGTCAAGTTCAGCTCAGGACAGCATCCAAGAACGCAAGTTTTGCCAAATTCTATCTCAGAATAGAAGCGAATTCATGTTAAATTTGCTAAGCAAGCGCGTTGGGTTCTCAAGGTTAGCTGTGCTGGCAAAACAAAAAAATCTAACTCTCGTTATGAGTTTCCCTTCTATTTCTTGTCTGCCCTCATCTATTCATTCATTTGTTCTAAAATTGCTAAACAAGAACTAGCAAATAGTGCGGCTTGAGTGCGATCGCGTAAATGTAATTGGCTCAAAATACTCGTGACGTGATTTTTCACCGTGCGCTCGGAAATAAAAAGTGCTTGAGCGATCTCCTTGTTACTCAATCCTAGTGCGATCGATCGCAAGACTTCCCGCTCTCTAGGCGAAAGACAAACTAGTTCTGGAGGGATAGTAGGTGGTGCAGATTGAGGCTGAGAAATCTGCAAAGCTTTTTCAAATAATCCTGGTCCCAAGTGAGTATAGCCTTGATAAATAGCGCGAATGGCAACTGCTAGTTCTGCCGATGGTGTGTCCTTCAGTAAGTATCCTTTGGCGCCAAATCGCATCGCTTGTGCTACGTATTCGTCATCATCAAATGTTGTCAATACCAATACCTTGACGTGAGGAAAGCGTTGAGTAATTTGCTGAGTAGCTGCTACCCCATCCATTACAGGCATCCGCACGTCTATTAGCACAACATCTGGTTGTAGCGGAGTCCCTTTTAAAGACTCTAGTAAGTCTAACGCTTGTTGTCCATTTTCAGCATCACCAACCACTTGCAAGTCTGGCTGCGACTCCAACAAGCTTCTCAGTCCTTGACGAATAATTATTTGATCGTCAACTAGTAATAGGCAAATGTTATTGGTCATTGGTTGTTGAGTGGTACGTGGTGCGATCGGGAGTAGGGTATGGGGTGTATGTGGGGATAAGGGAGACAAGGAAGCAGAGAGCAGAGGGGCTTCAGGGGCAGAGGAGATTAAACAACTCCTGACTCCTGACTTGCTGATAACTGTTCACTGATAACCGATCGCTGATAAGGGAATGTCAGCAAGAATCTGACAACCGCAGTTAGGCTGGCTCTCGATCTGAATTTGTCCTCCTAAAGCTGCGGTGCGCTCTCGCATTGCCTGAAGTCCAAAACCGGTAGTGTTTTGTTCTGGCACGAATCCTCGACCATTATCTTTCACGAAAAGTTTTAGCTGTCCAGCTTTTGCTTGTAACTGAATCGTCACTCGCGATGCTTTGCTGTGTTTGAAAATATTTGTTAAAGCTTCTTGAATAATGCGATAAATAGCTGTGCTAACTTCTCCTGATACAGAGTGGACTAGGCAAATTTCCACCTCTGGTACGATACTGGTAGTATGGTGAAAATTGTGAATTAAAGTTGAGATCGCCTCTTCTAGCGGTTGCCCCTGTAGCGGATCGGCGCGGAGAGTAGAGATTGATTGTCTGACTTCCCTCAGTGCTGTTGAGCCTAGTTGTTTAGCTTGAGACAAAAAGGATTTAGTTTTCTCGGCACTAGCAGGGCAAAATAACAAGGCATTTTCTAACTGGATGCTTTGAGCCGTTAAAGTATGTCCCAAAGAATCGTGAATTTCGCGAGCAATCCGGTTGCGTTCTTGTAATGTTGCTTGATCTTCGATTCGTAAAGCATATTGTCTCAGTTGCTCGTGAGCGATCGCTAATTGTTGCCAGCTGTGACGCTCTGACAGCAAAGCATTTATCAACATCAAGATAAATGCTAAAAGTAATCCATAATAAAATGTAGTATTGATAGTAACGAAAAGTACCCAATTTTTGATTTGAGCGATCGTCGGTACTGGTCTTGTCATTTCCGCTTGTACGGCTTGCAGATCTCCCAGCGAAATTACCAGCGAAGTAACTGTAGTGCAAAAGACTAATCCAGCGACTAACAAACGTCCTGGCATTTGAAAAATCTGGCAACCTCGAATCAAAATAATGATGTAAGGAACACCAAATCTACCCCAACCTCCTACTGCATCGGCAAGCAAAATTAAGCCCAATTCCAGTCCTGTATAAAGCCATTTGTTAATCGATCTACCTGTAGGCAATCGCAAACCCATTAGCCCAAATCCAAGTAAACAGGCGATTGTAATCTGCCAACTGTAGGAAACTAACCCCTGTCTTTGCGGAATTTCGCCCAGCATTGCGCCTAGGTAGGTAATACCTTCCCACGGTAGTTCGCCAACAATTACCATTCCCAACAAGATCCACTCTAAATAGAGTAGCAAGCGAAATGGGCGAGTTTTCAACTGTATGAAGCGGCTCACAGTAGTTTGAAGATGTAGATAGAGCGAGTCTGCTCGTAGTTTATAGAATAATTCTTGACAAAGCTAGAGCCTTTTTTCCCACTCTCAGTTCAAAAGCTTAGTACTAAAGTCCTACTTGCTTTGGTACTAAAGTCCTAGAAAGTTTTGGGAGTTTCGATCCATGTAGAAAGTTGGGGCGATCGCCTACGCTTTTGATAGGAAATTGATAAATGGTAGTTACGCTACGTGCGATCTAGTAATGCGATTTAGTAATATTTATGGCATTAAGTTATGAATCTCATTCAGTTCCTCTTAACATCTTCTTGGTTAACAGTAGCGATCGCTGCTCTTGTAGGTTCTCTAGGTGGAGCCAGTAACGCTGCTCTACTCGCCTTAATTAACAACACGATTAACAGTAATAACCTAGCTATAAATAATCAATTTTTGAATTTTATTCTACTAATATTTATTGCCCTTTTATCTAGCACAATTTCTCACTATTTACTAGTAAGAATAACTCAATCTGCAATTTATAAACTACGTTTGCATTTAAGCGATCGCATTCTTGCTTGTCCTTTATGTCATCTGGAAGAATTGGGAGCTAATCGACTCTTAGCCACTTTGACAGACGATGTAGACTCAATTTCTGACACGGTATTTGTCGTACCTTACTTATGCGTTGACATTGCGCTGATTATTGGTTGTTTGATTTATCTCTGCTGGCTATCGTGGCAAGTATTTCTAGTTACAGCTTTGTTCATTTCTATTGCTCTCTTAGTTATTAAATTTTTGATTGCAAAAGCTGAAAATTTAATGGGACTTGCTCGCGCGGAAAAAGACCAATTATTTAAACATTTTCGCACAATTACCGATGGAATTAAGGAATTAAAACTTCATGCCCCTCGTCGTCGAGCGTTTGTCAGTGAAGAATTAAAAGTTACAGCCGCTACCTGGCGATCGCACAACATTACCAGCGAAGTATTTTTTGGAATTTCCTACAACATTAGCCAATTATTCTTTTTCATCATCATCGGGTTAATATTATTTGGCTTGCGTCAATTTGCCACAGTTAACACTGCCATATTATCTGGATATGTCTTAGTTTTGATTTATTTAATGGATTCACTGGAAAGGGTGATGACTGCTCTACCCAGGCTGACTGAAGCTAGTATCGCTCTGCGGAGAATCGAGCAACTTGGTTTATCTCTTGCTAGTCGTGCTGAAGATACCTCAACTATCGAACTGCGATCGCCTTTATTTTCCCAAAGTATAGAACTACTTCAAGTTACCCACAGTTATTACAAAGGTGAGGACGAAAATAGTTTTACTGTGGGTGCGATCGATTTAACTTTTTATCCAGGCGAACTCATTTTTATTGTGGGTGGAAATGGCAGCGGAAAATCTACCTTAGCTAAATTAATTACAGGTTTATACATTCCTGATTCTGGTAAAATTATTTGGGATAAAAACAATGTAATCGAACAAAATCGAGAGATATATCGCCAATTATTTTCTACAGTTTTTTCTGATTTTTATCTTTTCGAGCAACTTTTGGGTATTCAATTAGATAATCTTGACGAGCGAGCGCGTAAATATTTGCTACAACTGCAATTAGAACATAAAGTTAAAATCAAAAACAATGCGTTTTCAACTATAGAGTTATCTCAAGGACAGCAAAAACGGCTAGCTTTGTTGATAGCATATTTAGAAGATCGCCCGATTTACTTATTTGACGAGTGGGCAGCAGACCAAGACCCGTATTTTCGAGAAATATTCTACAAACAGCTTTTACCAGAACTCAAGCAAAGAGGCAAAACTGTCATAGTTATCACCCACGACGATCGCTATTTTCATTTATGCGATCGCCTGTTCAAACTCGACTACGGCAAACTCGTGTAAATCAGTTATCAGTTGTCAGTTATCAGTTGTCAGCGATCGCGCACTACTCACTACTCACTTCAAACATGGAATTTTCCCTATTTAATCAGAAAGTTAAGCTGAATTCGTGGGTATTAGGAGTGACAATAATTAGTGTCATTGGAGGTGCGATCGCGGTGTATTTACTGACGAATAAGACAGATGTAACACCAGATATTACGAGTCAAACTGTGCTGGTGCAACAACAAGATTTGGTCGTCCAAATTCCTGCAAATGGGGTGGTGGAGGCAGTGCAAAAAGTTAACCTTAGTTCTGAAGACTCTGCCCGTATTGCTAAATTATTTGTGAGAGAAGGCGATCGCGTCAAGCCAGGGCAATTAATTGCGCGGATGAATAACGTTCGACTACAAGCGCAAGTTAACCAATATCAAGCATTGCTGCAAAAAGCCAAAGCCGATTTAGCTGAAAAACGCGCTGGAACTCGCTCTGAAGAAATTGCCGAAGCCAGAGCCAGAGTAACTACAGCCCAAGCCACAGTAACAGCAGCTCAAGCTAGACTCGCCCGCGCCAGAGAAGAATTGCAGCGCTACCAGCAATTAGCTCAAGCAGGGGCAATTTCTCAAAATACCCTTGGAGATTTCATCGCCAGAGAACGAGAGGCACGAGCTAATCTGGAAGCCGAACAGTCGCGACTGAGGGAACAGCAAGACAGTTTGAGAAAAAATCTCAATGGTTTTCGCCCCGAAGAAATTGCTCAGGCTGAAGCTGAAGTCAATCAAGCAGCCTCTCAGCTAGCCTTTTACCAAACCCAACTCAACGATACCCTCGTCCGCGCCCCTTTTGCAGGTATCATCACCCGTCGTTTTGCCCAAGAAGGAGATTTCGTGACACCTACTACCTCTGCATCTGCTAGTGAAGGGGCAACATCTACTTCTATTGCCGAACTCTCTAGCGGATTGCAAATCGAAGCCAAAATCCCCGAAGCTACCCTGTCTAAAATTCGGTTAGGACAGGCTGTAAACGTTCAAGCCGACGCTTATCCAGTGCGAACTTTTAAGGGCAAAGTCAGCTTAATTGCTCCTAGAGCAGTGCAGGAAAACAATATTACTTCTTTTCGAGTCAAAGTAGGCTTGCAGACTGGGCTAACGCAGCTCAAAGCTGGGATGAATGTCAGACTCAATTTCCTTAGCGATCCAGTCAAACAGGCGATAATGATTCCCCTAGCGGCGGTGGTGACTCAACCTGACGGTCAAACTGGCGTGTACGTGGTGAACGAGCAGCAGGCAAAGTTTCAGGTGGTAAAGGTCGGTACAACCAGTGGCGATCGCATTCAGGTGCTATCCGGTTTAAACAGTGGCGATCGCGTGTTTCTCAGTCCCCCAGCTAACCAACAAATTGAAGGCGTAGACACTCCGCCACCTGTATCTATGTAGCATACTTGAGTCTCCCATTTCTGGGAGGAAGGAAATACTATGCAACTAAAGCGCTTACTCCAATATATGTATGGGTTGAGTCAGAGCGAAGTATCTGCTCCGACACTGATACATCCAGAGCTAAGGAAAGAACTAATCGAAATCCTTCAGGTTTTGGCAGATGCAGAATATCAGCGTCTGGCTTGGATCGAGCAGACGTTTGCTCCTAAATTTGAGTCGGAATTTATCGGCTGTGCCGTTCAATATATCTATTTTGGTCTCATTGTTGACTTTATCTATGACGGTACGGGTTTGGTGCAGAATCCTGCCAGCGCGATCGGTGTTTTTCTCAAAAATCGAGACGAAGCTCAGACGATCGCCTCTCTCATCCTCGCACTGGAGGCAGTTCTTGGAACTGTGGGTTTGGATGCAACTGATGAAACATACATCTCTTCTCCACGCTGGGTGGATGTCATTACTTTAGCTAATCGTGCTTTGCAGACGATGCACGGTAATTAACTCTAAATATCTTCACACTCAAAATACTGCAATGAACTTGTTTGAAAATGCCAACATGGCAGTGAAAACTCTAACTGCTAATAAACTCCGCAGTGCCCTCACAATGCTCGGAATTATCATCGGCAATTCCTCAGTAATTGCGATGGTGGCAATTGGGCAAGGCGCACAACAATTTACCCAAAAACGGCTAGAGTCTTTTGGTCCCAATCAGCTTTCTATTTGGGCGGGAATGGAAAATGCAGAAGGGTTTACAACCGAGACACCAGAGATAGTTTTAGCTGATGCAGAAGCTCTTGCGACTCAAGCCCCAGCCGTGAGAGAAATCGCGCCGCAAGTGAACTCTAACCTACAATTGTCCTATCGAGGGCGGACGACAAAATCAAATGTCACTGGCACGACACCAGGAATCCTTTACGTCCGTAATCTGAAAGTCGGTCAGGGGAAGTTTTTCGATCGCCTTCAGCAAAATGCTCAAGTTGTTGTTCTCGGTGCGGTGGTAGCACGGAAGCTATTTGCCAGCGAGAATCCTTTGGGTAAGGCAATTCAAATTAACAATCTCAGCTTTCACGTCATCGGTGTAATGCAACCAAAAGGCTCGTTTATGGGGTCGAATCCCGACCAAACGGCTTATGTTCCTATCAGCACGATGGTAGATCAACTTGCAGGACGGCGATCGCCTAATGGGATTGCGATCGATTATATCGAGCTTTCTGCTGTTGACCGCTTCAGTGTCAGAGCAGCTGCATTTCAAGTGACTAATATTCTCACCCGCAGACATGGTAAGAAAGACTTTATCGTGATGGCAAACAAGTCAGTGCAAGATTTGGTAGCTCAAGTGACGAGTGTGCTGAGTTTATTGTTAGCGGCGATCGCGGGAATTTCTCTATTTGTCGGTGGAATTGGGATTATGAATATCATGCTAGTTTCTGTCACCGAACGTACCAAAGAAATTGGTCTGCGTAAAGCAATTGGAGCAACTCAGCAAGCAATTTTAATGCAATTTTTAATTGAAGCGGTGATTCTCTCCGTGGCGGGTGGAGCAATTGGTACGGGTTTAGGGATTGGTGGGGCAGTCGTCGTGAGTGTACTGTCACCTTTACAAGCATCAGTACCTTTGGGCGCGATCGCTTTAGCTGTAGGAGTTTCCGGTAGTATTGGTCTGATTTTCGGTGTCGTTCCTGCCCGTCAAGCAGCAGCACTCGATCCAATTATTGCCCTGAGAAGTGCATAGATTTACAATGAGGCGTACAGATGGGGTAGTTTTATCATGTCAGTTGCTCTTGATAGTAGCGGTGTTAATATTCGCCCAGCTACTACGCAAGACGTTGAGGCGATCGCGATTTTGTCTCACCAACTCGGCTATCCTGTTTCGACTATTGCCATAGAGCAGCGCCTATACCAAATTTTGTCAGATAGCAATCATATTATCTACGTAGCCACAGGTCTAGATAATCGTGCGATCGCCTGGATTCACGCTTACGCTCATCACTCGCTGCTGACAGATTTTCATGCTGAAATTGGCGGCTTAGTTGTGGCGCCAAGCGATCGCGGTGCTGGTATCGGGAGAAAATTGCTAGATCGAGTTGAAAGCTGGGCAAAGACATGCGGATGTCACAGTATATTAGTTCGCTCTAATATTGTCCGTTCAGCAGCTCATCATTTCTACCAAAAATGCGGCTACAGCCAAGTCAAAACATCGTTGGTATTCCACAAAGTTTTGTTAGATGACGATCTGTAGGGGCGGGTTCACCCAAAGTCTCTATTTTCACACCGAGATCTTGCTAAACCCACCCTCACCAAAACGTACAGCAGCAAGTTTAATTATCTTCACGCCTGCGATAATCAGAATCCCTGTTGCGACGATCGTCAGAATCGCGGTAATCATCATTTCCAGAACGCGAGGCAACAAAATCTTCCTCTAATCTTAAATCTAAGTCTGTATCTGGTCTGATGACAACAACTTCAACTTCTTTTTGTTTGCGACCTCTCAATAAGACTTCTCCCAATACACCTACACCCGCACCAGCCAAGACTTCACCAAGGTCAATTCCACCAAAGATTTCACCCAAGACTGCACCAGCAGCAGCACCTATCACCGCGCCTCTGAGGATATCGGGATTTGACTTTTCATTGATGATTTCAGTGTCGGTAATCTCCCGCGATGTTGCTTCAATTGGATAGCGGCGATCGCGATCTTCTAAAATTAGATTTTGCGCGACAAATTGAGTCCCGCGATCGGTAGGTCTGAGTTCGCCTTCAATCCGACTACCAGCAGGAATTGCGATTCTACCGCTTTCAGACTCGACATCTTCAGCCACAGTCAATGTTATATCCGCTGTTTCTTCTGGAGAGACAATAATTTTTTTGCCTCTGTCGTAAGTTACTGGAATTATCGTTCCTCTTGGGACAACACCACCAGAAGATCCGCGATACTCATCGTCGCGAGAGTCAGGAAAGAGTTGTGCAATTTCAAAAGAGGGAGAATTGGCGATCGCTGGAGTAGAAATCAAAAGCGGTACAAACGCTGTTGCGGTCATTCCCATCGCCATTAAAAAAGCAGTTTTTGACTGCCAGCGATTGAACAATAGCATTGACTTTCTCCTATAAAGTAGACTCAGGTTATAAGTTATGAAGAAAAGATCGCTCTATTGTTCCCGTGACCTTCCATTTTCATAAAATTCCAGCTTGCCGAGCTGCTACCATGTATCGAAAAATGTATTCTATCAACTCAACATAATTACGAGCTGAGGTGAGGGAATCTGCCCAGACAGTCACGCCATGATTGCGGATTAGCAAAGCTGGGACTTGAGGTAATTGAGTGCTGAAGCGATCGCTAACTTCTGCGGCAATTTGAGGAACTTCTAAATAATTTTCAAATACGGGAATTGTCACCTGGGGGTTTTCTTCCCATACACCTAAGCCTTTAACCATTTCCAGGGGTGGTAGTGGCAAATCATCTTTCTCAGTAAAATGAGAAACTAAATTTGCTTCAATTGAGTGGACGTGATAGCAAGCTTGAGCCGCTGGAAATAAGCTATAAATTGCTTGATGAATTATTGTTTCTGCCGATGGTTTAATATTGGCAGATGCTCTTTCTAAGATCGTACCATCGAGGGCAACGCAAACGAAATCGCTAGTTGATAACTCTCCTTTCGCCTTCCCACTTGCCGTAATCCAAAAACTATCGTCAGCATGACGAGCGGAAAGATTTCCTGCCGTTCCTACCATCCAATCTTGACGGTAAAAATAACGAGCAGCATCGATCAATTCAAAACGCGGATCGGTCGTTTTGGTGTGAGTTATTGAAGGTTGATAATTAAGCATGAATCAGAGGTAATAAATATAATGAATTACGCGATCGCACTTTGACGAAACCGAATTTCTTTTTCCGTATATTGAGGAACCCAACCTGCTGTATCAATGAAATATCGTACAGCTTTGACTCGTCGTGCGGTTGTTAAATAAAACCAATGCTCGGTTCCGGCGGGGACGTTAATATACTCTTCTGGTTGTACTGTCAGTTCTACTTGGCTACCATCAGGACGCACGAAACCAAATATCCCTTCACCATCAACAATATATCTGACTTCATCATCGGCGTGAGTGTGAATGCGATCGAACTTTGCTAGCATCTCATCTAAATTTGGAATCCCAGGATGTAATGCAATTAAATCACGAGATTGATAACCATCTGTCTGTTTAAGTTGCTCAAAATAAGTATCTAAAGCTGCGAGAACTCGTTCTTTTTCCTCCAAATTTAAGCTTTCTTGGACTAACAGTTGCCGCAATTGGGGATCTTCTCCTACACTCCAGTAATTGAGTTGAATATTTAGGGAAGACAATTCGCGGCTAATATCAGCGAGTTGAGTGTATATCGTACCGTCTTCTAATTTGAGGATTGCCATAATTAAGGGGCTAGGAGTTAGGGGTTAGGGAAAGAAAGAGAGACAAGGGGGACAAGGAGGCAACGCAATCAATTAAAAACTGATAACTGTTCACTGTTCACTGATAACTGTTCACTGTTCACTGATAAAAGGGTTTATATACAATTCTTTTTGACATTCTACGCCGACTTCAAACTTACAATTAGAACGAGGAGTGGCAACGCATAACAAAACGTAACCTTTTGCAGCTTGCTGAGGTTTGAGAGCAATCGCATTTGTCTGTTCTACTTCACCTGATAAAATCCGGGCAGCACAAGTAATACAAGCCCCATAACGACAGCCTACGGGTAATTTTAATCCTGCCGCTTCTACTGCATCTAAAATATACTCATCTGCTGCTACGTTAAGAGTAAAATTATTTCTGTTAACCAGTTCGATTTGATAGGCTTTCATTCGACTCCCTTGTACGGGCGCACAGCTGTGCGCCCGTACGATTCTCTTAACGCTAAATCCAAATATCTGAAGTACAATCGCCACCAGGATATCGCATTTCATGGGCGCGGGCTGCGCCGTTTGGTTCTCGACCAAAATCTATGTAAAAGTTTTCATTAATTTTCAATCCTCCCTTTTCCGCGTCGCAATCAATTTGCAACATGTAAGAGCCATTTTTGGCTAAGTCTGGATAGAATTGATTATCCCAAGTACTGAATAGAGAATTAGTGACGTACAACCGCTTGCCATCTAAACTTAATTGCAGCATTTGGGGACCACCTTGCAATTTCTGTCCCTTAACTTCGCCACCTTTTCCTAATAAACCACCACACCAAACTTGCCCAGTCAATTGAGGCTGAGAAGGATTGCTAATGTCATATTGACGAATATCTCCATGCAACCAGTTGGAAAAATAGAGATAGCGATCGTCCATTGACAGCAAAATATCGGTAATTAAAGAGGGAACGGGAATTTCCCAGCCTTGAACCTCTACGGATGGAACATCAATAACTTTCTCAACTGCCCATTGTCTGTTAGATTTGTGCCAGTGCCAAATATTACTACTTAAGGCTGCACCAACATAGCCGTGCGTACTATCTGGGTTGTGGTGAAAACGGACTTCTAAAGGAATTAAACCTTCTGCACCTAAGTCAAAACTTTGAATGATTTCGCGATCTTTCCAGTTCCAAAACTGCAATTGCTGACCGTAGTTTCCTGCTGCTACATCGTTGAGGTCAAAGCCAGGATAATAAGTTTTAGGTGCGCCCCATTCGCTACTTACCATGATGTTATGACGCGGCTGATACCAAAAGTCATAATTAAACTTCATCGTCGTAGCTTGTTGTTCCCAACGTCCGACAATATCAAAGTTTTCATCGAGTAGCAAAAAGCCACCAGGTGCATTCCCTTGACTATCACCTAACATCGAAATCATGACATGACCATCTGCTAGACAATGGACTGTATGGGGTGCTGTTAAATTTGTTTTCGCTTTGATTTCTTCTGGTTCGATAACTTTATAAATTTGAGGCGATCGCGTTTCTTTTGTATCTACAATTTGACGCTCCCACCACTAAAGTGGGGGATTCTCAGTTCATCGAGAGGACTTGCTCTACCAGGCTTTCGCCACGTAGAGTAGAGGTCT
>NZ_JBOFLP010000235.1:0-39138 GCF_051657925.1 Chroococcidiopsis sp. | reverse complement strand
CTAATCAAGCTAACCCCGCTTTAGTACGCAGTAATTTAGATGGAACGGGACATGAATTTTATGTAGACAAAACTACAGGATTTACTCCGGCACAGCAAACCGATTTAATTAATTTCTTACTTGCATTGGATGACGATCCCGGTCGTTTTTAGTCTTGCAAACGCACTCCATTTATGGGAAAACAACTCTAGGATTAGGTGCATGACCTAAAAATAAATGTGCTGCCGATCGCAAGACAATTTCCGAATACAGAATTTTCTGAATAGTTAAACTCGGTGCGCGTTTGGCTGCGGCATTGTAAGCGGCGATTTCTCCTTCTATGGTGAAATCACTTCCAGTCAGATAGTGGTCGTAATCGTGCATTGCCAAGAAGATAAAGCCGTAGATCGGGTTAGGGTAAATAGAGCTATCGTAGCTATCAGCAGAAACCCAGAGATGACCTCGTTCAATATCGGCAAACATCTGTTTGGTATTGTCATAGCGCATATAGTCTGAAAATTGCAGATTCAGGGGCAGTTGTTGAAACTCACCCATCAGCCAATCGCACATCTGAGCGATCGCTTCAGCCGAAATTTCAGCAGGTTTACCTTCTAAGTAAAGTCTGGCAAGGGTTTCGACTTGAGACGTAATAGTGTTTTTTTGAGCAGCTATCATATCGTTCTCTGCTGGTACTGGTGCTATTCACATCCTGACAATTCTTAGCAATAATTTCTTTGAGATAGCTCATAGTTTGAACGTAAAGTGTAGTGCATTGGGAAAAATTCATGTTAAAAATCAATTTCTAATTCTAAATAACCCGTTTCTGGATCTGGGGTTCTAAGAAAACGAAATTCTTCACTTACACCAATAACTATTTCAGCGGTGGTATAGATGATGCAACCATCAACTAAATGTCCGCCGATCGTTTTTCCATTGCGATCGCTAATGGTAATATGTAAATGAACGCCTGTATTAGCAACCGTGCCATTGAGAGAAAGAATTTCAAATTTGTCGTGCAATATTGTAAGTTCCTGGCGATCGGCAAAGCGAATCGCTGCTTGCTTCAAACTCCCAATTGCAGTTAAAATAAACCCTGCTTCGATATTCTGTGTCTGAACGAAGTCTTTTAAACTTTGTCTTAAATCTTGGCTGGGCTTGAGCCTGAGAGGAAGAATCTTCATTAATTATTAATTGTAAATTCGTTAGATACTACCTATTATGGTAAGGTGGACAATGCCCATCCTACGCTTGAATTTCTAATTACGATCGTAAGGTAAGCTACCAATTTACTGTTTGACTATGACAGAAAGATCCCCCCAACCCCCCTTGAAAAGGGGGACTACGTAAGCCCTATGGTTGATTTTCTGATAACTGTAACTTTGTGAAAACGTTACATGTAACATCTCTACTGATAACTGATAGCTGATAACTGATAACTGTTAGTTATGCAGGCAACAACCGAACAATTGCAGCAAATCTCAATTTTTTCAGGTTTGGAACCAGAGCAACTGGCATATTTAAAACCACATACTTTAGTCAAAAACTATCTACGCGGAGAAATTATTCTCCATGAAGGCGATCGCCTACCTGCGAAACTCTTTTCAGTCTTAAGTGGAACAATTCAAGTCAAGAAAACCGCTTCTACGGGTAAAGAAACTATTCTGCGAACCTTATCAGCAGGAGAATTATTCGCTGCGCCCTCCCTATTTGGGAATGGAATTTCACCCGCAACAGTGGTGAGCGATCGCGACTGCCAAATTCTCACCGTCGATCGCACTGTACTCTTAGAGATGATTCGTCAAACTCCAGAAATTGCCCTGAGAATTTTAGTTATGATGAACGACCGCCTGCAACATCTGCACAGTACCGTTCACGGATTAGCATCAGAACGAGCAATCGTGCGGCTGGCGCGGTTAATTCATACTTCTGTGGAGGAGGAAGGCACGGAGTCAACAACAGCAGGGCTATGTTTGCGATCGCGTCTTCCCTATTACCAAATTGCCCGCAGCATCGGTATTACCTATGAAGAATGCGTGCGTTTGTTCAAACAGTTGCAACCAATTGTCAGCTATCATCGCGGTGGTCAAATCGTGCTGCGCGATCGCCACAAGCTAGAAGAGATTGCAGCAGGAAACTAAAGTACTCGCATGTGCTGCGATCGCTAATGTTAGCCAATTTAGCCCCTGTAAAATAGCGAACAACCGTCATCACAACTACTCCCTGCTCCCTGTGCTCCCTACTCCCTGCTCCCTTTTGAGGAAGATTGTCTGACGATGAGTTTTGTCTCTAAGATATGAGTTGTTTTTTTATTGTGGATACCTAAGAGAATTTCCGCCGCGATCGCGCCTTTTTCTACTAAAGGTTGTTGTATGGTTGTCAACGCGGGTCGTACTTGAGCGGCAAGCGGAATACCATCAAAGCCAACAATTGCCACATCTTCGGGAACTTTTAACCCTAGATGTTCCGCTGCCCGTAATGCCCCCAGCGCTAATATATCGCTCATGGCGAGAATTCCTGTCGGTCTGGGATGTCGCTGTAATAAAGCGATCGCCGCAGCAAAAGCCCCATCTACACCATTGCTGTTGGGAGACTCCTCGATTGGCACAAGAGTAGGGTCGATACCTGCGTCTCGGATGGCATCAGCATAACCCCACCAGCGGTGTAATGCATTGCGAAAAATGGCGCTTTTGAGTCGTTGGGCATCAACTGGACCTGCATAGGAGTCGTTGTGAAAATCCATTGCAATGATGCCTAAATGCCTGCGATTGAGACTGAGTAAATGTAATGCTGCGGTACGGGCAGCTTGGCGATCGTCAATGCCAATGAAGGGTATACCTTTGAGTTCTGGCTGATCGACTGCCACTACAGGCAGCTGTCGTTCCAAAACTCGTACGACTGCCTCACTTTCATCTGGAATACAGTAAAGGATGAAGCCGTCTACTGCTGCTTGTTGAATTGTCTGCTGGGCAACATCGGAGTCTAAAGCTGGAACGATCAACAAACTAGCTTTTACCCGTTCGCATACTTTCGATACTCCCTGTAAAAAGGCGATAGATACCGGATCGTTAAAAGCATAGGGTAGTGCTTCAGAGAATATCAAGCCGATTGCACCTGTTTGTCCTGTCCGTAGCATTCTTGCCATCGGGTTTGGACCCGCATAACCCATCTCCTTCGCCACCGCTAGCACTTTCTGTTGAACTTCTGGAGAAAGTTGATCGGGTCGATTAAACGCATTTGATACCGTTGTACGAGATACACCTGCTGCTCTAGCAACATCCAGTAGCGTGATGGATTTTCTAGCTTTACTCTGCTTCATGCCTTTAACATCTATCTTCCTCCAATTTTCCCTATAAATACGATTTTAGGGAACTTGATCGATTCAGAAAAAATGTATAGCATAAGATAGTAACTGAATCGATTCAGTAGAAATCAACCGTAACAAAGTGTGAGGCAAATTATGATGAGAACCTACGAACAATGGCGCAACTACAAAGAGCTAGAACTGATTAGAAGGCATCCGCCTGTCAAAAACCTGCTAGAACTACAAATTCTGTCTTTATTACGAGGATTTGAGCATTTTTGGCAAGATTTGTGGTGTAGCAACAACGATCCACAGATTAGCGAGATAACAGATTCTACCGGACAGACGCGATGGAAAATCTACGAGCCAACTAGCGATCGCACCTTTCAACTCGAATCGCAACAAGAAGTTTTAACTTGGTTGGAACAGCGGCGGCATCAGTGACCAGTGACCAGTTGTCAGTGAGCAGCGATCGGTTAATTGCAACTTCTGATTTTTGACTTTTGACTTTTGACTTTCGATCGGGGTGGGGTTCTGTGGGAACCGAAATACTTTTCACTGCGATAACGCAGCCAAACTCTTAAAACTTGTGGAATTTGGTCTTTTTGCTCCGGAGTGAGAGTATTGTAGAGCGCTAAAGCGCGATCGCGTTCGCCACGACAAGCAGCATTATTATGAGCATCCCAGTAGCTTCTAGCAACGCGAATTCGCCGACAAACCTCTTTGATGAGTGCTGCTTCTGATAAAGGTTTTTCTTTAGTCATTGGTCATTGGTGATTGGTCATTGGTCATTGGTGATTGTTCTCCTCTGCTCCTCTGCTCCCTCAGCTCTCTTCCCCCGACTCCCGACTCCCGACTCCCGATTCCCTAATCATTTCGCGAGTTGATTAGCTTTACGGGCAAGTTCTACATCTTTGGCTGTAATTCCACCAGCATCGTGAGTGGTTAGATCGATCGTAACGCGATTGTAAACGTTAAACCACTCTGGATGATGACCCATCGACTCGGCAACTAGAGCCAAACTCGACATAAAGCCAAAAGCTTCTACAAAAGACTTGAACTGATACTGACGGTGGAGTTTTTCGGCTTCTATACTCCAGCCACTCAATTCTCCCAAAGCTTTTTTTAATTCTGCTTCAGACAGTTGAGAGTTACTCATTTGAGAATTACTCATTGCATACTCCTGAATTGCTGGTTGTGCGGAAGATATTGAGTTTCCCAAGCTAGGTTGACTCAACAAGGCGATCGCTGTCAATAACGATCCTAGACAAAAGAGCGCGATCGCGAAGTGGGACGAATGCTGCGGCAACCATCTAAACAGAGATTTTTTGAAATTCATAAAAAAACAGAAGTCGTGCGATCGTATTGCTATCGATCGCAAATTATGTCATAAAAATTTTTTATCTCAGCAGATGTACTCAAAATTCTTCTACGATCGCCTTTGGTACAGCCTAGTTTTTTGCCTGATGTAATATAATCCGATTACCATCAGGATCGTAAGCGTAAATTTCTCTGCCGTGGGAGGCTGTAACAATTTGCCCTAGTGGTGGACAGCCGATTTCAGTGAGATGGGCGATCGCTGCTTCTAGATCTTTTACTTCTAAACACAAACTCATGCTACTTTGAGTTGAGTTAATAAATTCTGCTTGGTTTGATGCTTTAGGTTTAAATATGCCCAAACGCAAACCTGATATCTGAAATTCTGCATAAATATTAGGAATTCGATCGAGCGGAGTTTGCTCTAGAAATTGCTGATAGAAATTGACTAGCAATTCAAAATCTTGAGTTGCTAACGTGACTAATGAGTTCGTGCAATTTAATACCATGTTTGTCCGTCTATCACTTCTAGCTCGTTTACGAACAACAGATATTTTGTAATCCAGTGGGCATTGCCCACCCTACACTTTCATTTCTAAACTTAAATTTCACCGTTCCTTTTTGCCCGTTTTCAGTTTCCTCTTTAATTACTATTTACTGTTGCAGGCACATGTGAAACATCTCTTGCAGGATCGCCTAAAATGCGAACATTGGCAGCAAATTCAAGCAAAATTCCATCGGGATCGAAGAAATAAAAGGATGAAATAAATGTATTTTCATCGAGTTCGTTAACGAAACCAGATGGCACATCTGCATGATGTAATACAGGTGTAACAGTTACACCTTTAGCAGCTAACTTTTCCCTGTACTCTTCTAGTTTTTCTAGAGGTACGTTAAAAGCAAGATGATTCATTGAAGCATGGGCAGTTGTGAAATTACCATTTTGCAATCCTTCAGGATTAACTGATGCAATTCCAGGTGCAGCGGCTGGTGCTTGGGGAAACCAAAAAAATGCGATCGCATCGCCGTTACCAACATCAAAGAAGAAATGCTGCCCGCCATCAGGGAGGGCAATTGTTTTAATCAGTTTTAGCCCTAAAGTATTGGTATAAAAATCTACTGTACGCGCCATATCTTTGCAGACCAAGGCAATATGATTGATACCCTGCAATTGAAAATCTATCATGCTAAGTACCTCTGAAAAAGAAAGGAGATAGGAGTTTATTTAGTGAAATCGTCCGCTAGTGAATTTACGTTCTCCAGCCTGCTGCCATAGTATCATCCCGATCGCTTAGCTAACACATGATACGTTAACTAAGTACAAAAAGCGATCGCTACCCAGGCGATCGCATATTTATCGTACTAACCTTGTTGGCTAAACTTATTCCTCTAGATAACTAGAGCTATCCCAAAAAATCTGCTCTAGAATAAACTTGATTGCTTCCAAATATAGAGCGTTGTGATAAGACTCTTCATATTTCTCAAACAACTCTTTAATAGTAAAAACTCGTCGTTTAGCAGATTTCGTTTGCTGATGTAGTTGAGTTCGAGGTGTTACAGTTTTTACTTGCTGCTTAATTAAAGTAACTTGAATGGGCAATTGCCCTTCCGCTTGTTGAAGCGATCTTTGTCTTCCTATCCTGACTCTCTTGCTTTTGTTTTTAGGAGGAAACAACAAATATCCAGCTACGAATTTAGTAGAAAGCAGTTGAGAGTGTTTGAATTTCATGATGTATTCCAATTATGCTTCGCTTCAAGTAGGAGTATCTAGTCTGGCAAGATGGAAGCTAGCTGAGGCAGTCTCGCTCTCTCGCTCCAGCTCTACCATGCTCGGTAAGCGGGTAAGGAAGGCAAGGGAGAAGAAAGAAGCAGTCTTAACAATCGGAAGAAAATAGAAGATTCTGCCTTGCTCAAGTCGGGAAAGAGTCAACTCGTGACCCACAATTTGAAATTAGGATATTAATGTGAATAATTTGTGAACTGTTGACGGTTGATGGTTGATGTATGACGGTTGACATGCTCCCTACTCCCTGCTCTCTGCTCCCTTATAACTGTCACTCATCCCAATGTAGAATGGTACGAATTTGCTCGACTAGCTCTTGGGCTTTGAAAGGTTTGGCGATCGTACCCGCTACGCCTAAATCAAGTAATTGCTGTTGTTCGCTGGTTCTGACTTTGGCAGTGAGAAAGATTGTGGGAATATGACAAGTAGTAGTATTTGCCTGTAGTTGCTGAAATGTTGCGGGTCCATCTAAGTCTGGCATCATAACATCTAGTAGAATCGCATCAGGTTGTTGAGCTTGAGCTATGTCTATGCCTTCACTACCAGAAGCTGCTGGCAAAACCTCCCACCCTGCTACTGCTTCGAGACTGAATTGGATAATTTCTCTGACACCATCTTCATCATCAATCACTAGTACGCGCTTAGTAGTCATGTCGCTACACTTCAAATAGTCATAAAGCGATTATGCCTGCGATCGCAAATATAATTGGTAACTGGTAATTGATGAGTGGTGAGTGGTAAGTGGCTGGTGGCTAGTAGTAGATAGGGTGTAGGGTGTAGGGTGTGGGGTGTGGGAAGTGTGGGGTGTAGTGGATTGTTAACTGGTCACTGGTCACTGGTCACTGATAACTGCTCCTTTGCTCCCCTGCTCCCCTGCTCCTTTGCTCCCCTGCTCCCCTGCTCCCTTGTCCCCTATGAACGCCCCTCAGCCGCAATGGATCGTCCCAACCGAACAGCCCCCAGAGTGGTTCGTGCAAGCAGTTAGGGAATATGCTCCTAGCGCACGAGGATTTGCGGCACAACTGTTATGGCAAAGGGGAATTCAAGCGCCAGAGGCACTACCTGGATATCTCAATTCTCGCTGCTATCAACCTGTTGGCCCATTTGAATTTGGGCAAGAAATGCAGTTAGCAGTAGAAAGATTGCAAATTGCCCGCGATCGCCAAGAAAAAGTGGCGATTTGGGGTGATTTCGATGCTGATGGTATTACTTCTACAGCGGTTTTATGGGATGGATTGGGACAATTTTTCTGTCAATATACCCAACTTTCATATTACATCCCCAACCGCCTTACCGAGTCGCACGGGCTGAACTGCCCTGGAATCGATCTGCTTGCCCGCGATAACTGCAAGTTAATCGTGACTTGCGACACTGGTAGCACGAATGTTGCAGAAATTCTCTATGCGAAATCTTTGGGCGTTGATGTGATTGTCACCGATCACCACACTTTACCCGCAGAACGTCCACCTGTGACGGCAATAATTAATCCGCGTTACTTTCCTTCAGATCATCAATTGTTTCATCTATCTGGGGTCGCAGTTGCCTACAAACTTGTCGAAGCTTTATATCAATTTTTACCAAATGTACCGCGACAACCATTAGAGGATTTACTCGATCTCGTCGCTATTGGGTTAATTTCCGATTTAGTACAACTGAGTGGAGATTGCCGTTATTTAGCTCAATTGGGTATCGAACGGATGCAACAGGATTATAAACAACCAGTTCAACAGCGACGGCGACCAGGAGTAGGGCGATTATTAGAAATGTGTCAGAAAAGTGGCGATCGCCCCACAGATATTTCTTTCGGCTTGGGTCCCCGCATCAATGCTGTCAGCCGAATTCAAGGGGACGCAAGCTTTTGCGTTCAATTACTTACCAGTGGCGATCGCAACGCAGTCGAGCGCCTCGCCCAAGAAACCGAATTAGCAAACACTCGTCGCAAGTCTTTACAAAAAGAAGTTGCCCAGCAAGTTGCCCAAAAACTCAAGTCAGAAATCGATCTCTCCACCACTAGCGTTATCGTTCTCGTAGATTCCCAATGGTCGCCTGGAGTCTTAGGACTCGTTGCCGGACAAATTGCTCAGGAGACTGGTAGACCGACAATTTTGTTGAGTACAGAGTCGGGAGTCGGGAGTCGGGAGTCGGGAGTAGAGGAGAAGAGAGCTGACCCAGCTGAGGGAGCAATTCTAGCCACTAGTCACCAGCCACTAGCCACTCTCCCCACTCCCGCACTTGCTCGTGGTTCGGCTCGGTCTGTCGGTAATATCGATTTGTACCAGCTAGTGAAAGATCAAGCGCATTTACTGCATAGGTTTGGCGGACATCCTTTTGCGGCTGGATTAAGCATACCCGTTGAAAATATACCGCTATTTACCGCAGCAATTAACCAAAAACTCCGACAGCAGGGAAGCGCGATCGCTGTGCCGTCCGTACAAGTAGATCTGGTGGTGACAGTAGCCGATTTAGGTAGAGATTTGTTTCTAGAACTGAAACTGCTCGAACCCTGTGGTATGGGTAATCCCGTGCCAAAACTGCTGATCCAAAATTGCTGGTTTGAAAATGCTTGGCATCGCAATCAGCAAGATTGGCGGGGAAACAAAGTGCAGTATATCAAAACAGATTTTAATTTGCGGGATGACTCGACTAAAACTAGTTTTCCTGGCGTGTGGTGGGGACACTATAAAGACGAGATCCCGACTGGACGCTGTGACTGTATTGTAGAACTCGACTACAACTCGTTCAAAAATAAACAACGCTACGAAGTCCGCCTCGTCGCCGTCCGTACTTCCGACTCTTTATCTCTCACTCCTCACTCCGGACTTCGTCCCGCTTCGCTAACGCCCCTCGCTCCTCAAATTCTCGACTGCCGTGGTATGACGATCGCCCCAGTTGACGATACATTCACAGGCGATCCATCCTCGCTTGTCGTGCGCACTTGTCCCACTTGTTGGGATGAGTTACGTGTCTGGATGCGGCGATCGCAGTTTGAAAATAAGTCTTTAGTTTTGGCATGGACTGCGCCTCAGCCAGTTTCACCACAACAAGTCTGGCAACAGTTAGTAGGAATTGCTAAATACCTTTGCCGTACCGGACAAACGGTGACTCGCGTGCAACTCAGTCAAAAGCTTGGAGTTAGCGATCGCCTTTTAGGATTAGGATTTACTGCTCTTTCCTACTTGGGCTTTTATGTTAGCTTTCAAGACCGCTATTTTCAAATTTCTCAAGAAGTACCGTGGCACATTGCAACATCTACAAATCTCTATGTTACCGATGCCGCTTACCTGCAAGCAATAGACAAATTTGCCCAAGCTGTCCGAGAAGAACAATTCCAACGCCAGTATTTTTCTACAGTTCCTCTCTCTACCATTCAAGCCCATGCCGCTCAATTAGGAGTGAGGAGTGAGGAGTGAGGAGCGAGGGAGAAGTCGTAAGTCGTAAGTCAGAATTAACTGCTCCTCTGCTCCCTGCTCCCTGCTCCCTGTTAACTAATAACTAAATAACTGAAAATTGATTTAATAAATATGTGAAAAAGTTTACTAAAATACATTAATCGATCGTCAAAAATGAAATAGATATAATTGACCAATAGTTGCTAATCTTACAAATAACAGTGCAAATCTAGACAAAATCTAAACTTTATATTTCTTCGGACAATAGGTAAACTGTCACAGAGTGTTTGTGACGAACCTAATCTGTCTGAGTATGTTGGGAATAATGGCTTTACGAGAGATATGAAACAGCGATCGCAATTGCGATTTCGCTGCGATCGCACGCTATCTGGGTGTATATTCAAGAGAAATCTACTCTGTCTCAACCCGTTGGGTAATGAGCAATATAGCTTTCGATTTGCTAACCTCTGCTTGCTAACCTCATGCAATATATTAAACGCCTCTCCTCCCTACAACTTGCTCTGTTTGGTGGAGCGATCGCCACTACATCGTTTCTGGCGCTATCTCCCTGGTGTGGTTCTGTCCGTGCCGCACTGATGCAAAATAGCCCTAAAGCTTTAGTTGACGAAGTTTGGCAACTCGTTGCTAGAGAATATGTGGACGGCACGTTCAACAAGACAGACTGGCAAGCAACGAGACAAGATTTATTAAGTAGAGAATATACTAACCGCGAACAAGCTTACGCCGCTGTCCGAGTTGCGCTGGCTAAGCTGAACGACCCATATACTCGCTTTCTCGACCCCAAGCAGTATGAGGCATTGACTAGCCAAACTTCAGGAGAAGTTACTGGAGTGGGGATTCGGATGGAATTAAATAAACAAACTAAGCGTTTAACTGTAGTTGAGACTATTCAAAATTCCCCTGCCGTCAAAGCGGGAGTTAAAGCTGGGGACAAAATAGTGGCAATTGATGGTAAACCAACTCAACAAATGGACGTGCAAGCTGCCTCAAGCCTAATTCGGGGCAAAGCAGGTACGCCTGTCACATTGAAAATCGAGCGGCAAGGCAAAAGTGCCTTCGACCTCAAGCTAACGCGGGCAAAAATCGAACTGCCTACAGTTACATACACCCTAAAGCGGGAGGGTAATAAGCGAGTTGGTTATATTAGCTTGCGAGAATTCAGCGCCCATGCTTCGGAGCAGATGCAAAAAGCAATTCAAGACCTCAATCGCCAGAATGTGAATGCTTTCGTTCTGGATTTACGCGATAATCCAGGTGGCTTGCTGCAAGCAGGAGTAGAAATCTCACGGATGTGGCTGAATAAAGGCTCGATCGTGAAAACAGTAGACCGACAGGGAGCTAGTCAAGAAATACCAGCCAATCAAACCGCACTGACTCAGCGCCCTCTGGTTGTTTTGGTCAATGGTAATTCTGCCAGTGCCAGCGAAATTTTAGCGGGAGCATTGCAAGATCATCAACGCGCTGTCGTAGTTGGTAGCCAAACCTTTGGTAAGGCTTTAGTCCAATCAGTCCATTCTCTGTCCGATGGTTCGGGACTAGCAGTAACAGTTGCCCATTACTACACGCCTAAAGGTACGGATATTAGTCATAAAGGCATTACACCAGATATTAAAATCGACTTAAATGACGCTCAGAAACGCCAGCTAGCCGCAAATCCTTCTTCAATTGGCACGAGACAAGACCCGCAGTACGCACGGGCAATTTCTGTAATTACCAACAACAGTTTTGCCCAATTTAAAAAACCGCTGAAAAAACCGCAAATCTCAAGACGAGTCGTAGAGCGGAACCAGTTATAAGTCATTTTCTATTCGCGTGAATGAATATAGGGGCGTACAGATGTATGCCCCTATCGTATTTCAGCTCTATCGGTTGAATCAGAATTGTCACAAATAACAAATGACCAATGACAAAAAGCCCTTTAGTCGTTGATACTTTGCAGCAAGAGACAATCTTTCCCATACTGCCAGTCGCGCCAATTCTTTCTAGCACAAATCGTAATTGGGATGGCATTCACGTCGGATACTACCGTCAGCCTGCTTGGGAAACTCCTGAAGCAACTTTTTTACAACATACAATTACGATTTATACAGGGCAACCTGTCAATGTAGAGTTGCAAGCAGAGGGGCGCTGGCAACAAAAAACTTATACCAGGGGTGCGATTGGAATTTATCCAGCATTTGCCCCGCATATAGTGAATTGGAATGATGAAATTGAATTTATTGAAATCGATCTCGATCCGCAAACATTAAACCATTTTGTAGATGATTCTATAAATATTAATTGCTGTAAAATTATTCCTCAATCTGCTATTAACGATCCGCTAATTTATAGTATTGGCATGGCGCTGAAAACAGAATTAGAATCTAGTGGAAGGGGCGATCGCCTCTATGCTGAGTCAGCAACCACAATGTTAGCTGCTCATATTGTTCGTCATTATTCTACCCAAAACCTTACTCTAAAAGAAGCTGTTGGAGGGTTGCCTAAATCCAAATTAAGAAAAGTTATTGATTATATTCAAACTCATCTAGACAAAAATTTAAGTTTAGTTGACTTAGCTGCATTAGTACAAATTAGTCCTCATCATTTTGCTAGATTGTTTAAACAATCTACAGGATATTCCCCACATCAATATTTACTGAATCGTCGTATTCAAGCAGCAAAAAATTTACTAGCGAAGCAAGACTTGTCTATTGCTGATATTGCTTTACAAGTCGGCTTTCACGATCAAAGTCGTTTTACGAGTATTTTTCGCAAGCATACAGGCTTTACCCCCAAAAAGTATCGCGATCGCATTTGAGCAAGATTTGACTATTTTTGAGAAGATTTGACAAGACGGCTGTTGTTTTTGCCTTGTAGAGTAAGCTTATTAAAATTGTCACGCAAAGCCGCGAAGACACAAAGGAAGATTTGCGCCTTTGCATCTTTGCGCGGGCAAAAAAAGATAGAGAATAGGAACAAATAGCAAGATGAATAATCAGAAAAACCGGAGTTTACTAATTGCTCTACTAATTATTAATGCAATTTCTACTATTCTTCACTATACGGATAATTTTCTATATTATGACAAGTATCCCCAACCTACTTGGATTACTCCTGACAGTATTTATCTTGCGTGGATCGTACTAACAATATTTGGCGTTGTTGGCTATGTGTTGTACGTTAAAGGCATTTTTTGGGCTGCGTATGTATGTTTAGGAGTTTATTCTATAACTGGACTTTCCAGCCCAGGACATTACTTTTATGCAGCTCAAAATATATTTACTGGAAAGATGCATTTATTAATTTGGACAGATGCGATCGCGGGTATCTCTCTACTAATTTTTATCCTGCGATCGGCTTTAGTTTTGAAAGAATGGCACAAGGAACGAGAAGTAAACATTTAATTCAGAATGTTGGAATTCTGAATTCAATATGCTTCTCCACCTACAACCACATTCCGAATTCTCAAACTGGGACCACCGCAACCAACGGGTAAACCATTTTGCCCGCCTTTACCACAGCCGCCAGATTCATCCCAGTAGAAATCATCTCCGATCGCCTCGATATCTGCTAGGGTTTGAAAGACATTTCCTGAGAGCGTAACATCGCGCACGGGTTCGGCAAGTTTACCATTGCGGATTACCCAAGCTTCTCCCGCGCTGAAGGTAAACATTTCACCATTAGTCATCCCTCCCAACCAGTTGCGGGCGTATACTCCGTCTTTAATATCGGTAAATAAATCTGCTACTGGTGTCGTCCCCCGCTCGATCCAAGTGTTTGTCATGCGGACGATGGGAGCGTAGTGATAGCTGAGACAACGAGCGTTTCCTGTGGGTATTTCTCCCAACTTGCCAGCAGTTTCGCGAGAATGAAGCCTACCAACCAAAACGCCATCTTGAATTAATTGCGTCGTTGTGGCTGGAGTCCCTTCATCGTCGTAGAAGTAACTACCACGATGTCCTTGGGGTGCTGCACCATCAAAAATTTGTAGCTCCTTGGGTCCAAACCGCCGTCCCATGCTCATAACTTCTAGCAGATCGGGGTTTTCATACGCCATATCTGCTTCAGAAAGATGCCCGAAGGCTTCGTGAACGAATAAACCAGAGAGGATCGGATCGATCACAACAGTATAGGTGTTGCCTTTAACTGAAGGTAGAGAGAGAGCCGCTACAGCCCTTTGAGCTGCACTTTGGACTTGGGCATCCAAACTCACTAAATCCTCATAAGCCTTGCGAGAACCAGTGGTTTCTCTGCCTGTCTGGACTGTATCGCCATCGCGTGCAGTTGCAGCAAAGCGCATTTCCATATCCACCCAAGATTGATCGATTAACGTTCCTTCCGAACTGATGATGATGACTCGCTGGCAAATATCACCGTAGCGGACTGACGTAGTGGTAATTTGACCGCTCGCGCTTTTGAGAATTTCGCCATAGCGATCGCACAATTCCTTTTTTTGTGCTAGTGGAACGTGACGCGGATCGGTTCCTGTCAAGGGGACAAAGCAGGTGGCTTGCACTGGTTCTATATCTGCTAGCAGGGTTTCATCATTACCTACAATTCGTGCTGCCGCGATCGCTTCTTCGATTCGAGAGTTGAACTCGGATAACTGATTAAAACTACTCAATCCCCAACCGCCCTTGTAGCACGCGCGAACTTGTCCGCCGATAGAAATTCCTTCGCTCAATGTTTCTATCTTATTGCCCCGCAGCATAATATCTGTTCCCTGGGACTCTTCGAGGCGAATGAGTAAATAATCAACTTTATGAGAGTACTTAGCGATCGCATCAGCGAGCAAGTTTTTGGTATCGGCAAGCGCAGTAGGCATGGGAAAGAAAAGTCAAAAGTCAAAAATTAAAAGCAGTACATTTGTAGAGGCGATCTTCACCCCAAATTTCAGTCGAAGTCTAAGCTTCTTGGTAGGA
This sequence comes from Chroococcidiopsis sp., assembly GCF_051657925.1. Lineage (NCBI taxonomy): Bacteria > Bacillati > Cyanobacteriota > Cyanophyceae > Chroococcidiopsidales > Chroococcidiopsidaceae > Chroococcidiopsis > Chroococcidiopsis sp. The sequence goes on along the minus strand of NZ_JBOFLP010000235.1, from coordinate 24,447 downwards.
CAGGCTGATAAAAGCCAAAAGCTAAGAATGTCAAATCTGCTCTCATGAGTAGTCCCGATCGCTAGAGAGCATACGATTTAAAGTAGACCGACTCAGATAGAATTCAGTCTGACTTCATTTTGCCACTCTTTGATTGTAAGTGTTTCTCTACTAGAGATGAAAGGTGCGTGCCAAAAGACTATATTCTAAATACCTGAGTGAGTGGTGCGTGATGAATGGGGTGTAGGGTGTAGGGTGTGGGGTGTAGTGAGAGAATTGTGAACTGTGAATTGTCTTGCTCCCTCAGCAACCTTGCGTTCCCTCAGCCCCCTCAGCTCCCTCTGCCCCTCTGCTTCCTCTGCTCCCTTGTCCCCCTTGTCCCCCAAGTCTTCCTAATTTAAGTGTGAGTGAGTCATGTTATTGAAATGGCAAAAGCAGCCAGGAACTCATTTATTCCTCGGTGGTGCGATCGCTTTTTTTATCGTGGGATTAATTCTGGTCTTGCATCGGTACTATAGCTTCTATGCGACTTTCGACCAAGGCATATTCAATCAAGTTTTCTGGAATGGGATTCACGGTAGATTCTTCCAGAGTTCTCTTTCTTCTAGCCTATCCACGAACGTCGTCCATGCTGGAGAAATCCCAGAGGTTTACTACCATCGTCTAGGACAGCATTTTACCCCTGCCTTACTCGTTTGGCTACCGCTATATGCCCTTTTCCCCTCTCCGGCGACTTTGAGCGTGTTACAGGTTGTTCTAGTAACCGCTGCTGGGATTGTTTTATATTTCTTGGCTCGCTTGTATCTCGAACCACTCTTAGCGGCGATGGTTGGCGTGAGTTTTTATGGTGCGATCGCTGTTGTTGGTCCAACTTTAACTAACTTCCACGACATCAGCCAGATACCTTTACTTACGTTTGGTATTCTGCTGGCAATGGAAAAACGCAAGTGGTGGGTCTTTTGGTTGTTGGCAGTGTTGCTTTTAGCTGTGAGGGAAGATAGCGGCATCGGGTTATTTGGGGTAGGGGCTTATATGGTTTTAAGTCGGCGCTTTCCCCGTGCTGGTTTAGCGACATGCATTCTCAGTTTTGGCTACATGCTAGCTTTGACAAATCTGATCATGCCGCTATTTTCAGAGGATATTTCCAAGCGTTTCATGATGGAGCGATTCGGACAGTATGCAACTGGGGAAGATGCTTCTACCGTTGAGATTATTTGGGGAATTGTCAGTAATCCTTGGCGATTGCTCGTAGAATTAATAACTCCTTTTCCTGGGACATTTTTGTATTTACTAGGGCAATGGTTGCCTTTGGCTTTCGTTCCCACACTTTCTGGCACGGCTTGGGCGATCGCGGGTTTTCCTCTGCTGAAATTGTTTTTAGGTCAAGGTGAATCCGTTCTAGCAATTACGATTCGCTATGCCATGAGCGTCGTCCCAGGGTTATTTTACGGGGCGATTTTGTGGTGGTCAGTGCATCCTAAAGTCTTTAAGCCCAAGTTTCAGCGCTTCTGGATTGGGTGTATTTGTCTTTCCCTGGTAATTACAATTGCTTATAACCCCAATCGGACGCTTTACTTTTTAATTCCCGACTCGATTCAACCTTGGGTACAGATTTCTCTACCGCGTCAATGGCAACACGTCAGCCAAATGCGATCGCTGCTAGCACAAATTCCCCCACAAGCAAGTGTATCGGCAACGACACATATCGTGCCTCACCTTTCCAGCCGTCGCGAGATCCTGCGTCTACCAGGATTGCAGTTGCGTAATGATGCTAGGGAAGTCATTCAGGTAGAGTATATAATTGCCGACCTCTGGCAACTTCAACAATATCAAGTGGCTTTCACAGGCGATCGCCAGCAGTTACAAGACAATGTAAAACTGATCGATCGGCTCTTTAACACTGGCGAATATGGGATCGTCGGCTTTCAAGATGGAGTCATTTTGCTGCATAAAGGTGTCACTTCACTGCCGGAAGCCACATCTGCTTGGTTGACTTTTCGGCAAAATTTGTCAAACTAGGAAGTTAAATTTTGTGAAGAATTGAGTGAGAATACTCATTCAATTTCCAATCCTATACATTTAGATAGATTTAGGTAAGCAGCAAGTAAGTCGCAGGGATTGGGGTCGATGAAAATACTCGTATTAAGCTGGGAATTTCCGCCGCGCATTGTAGGAGGCATTGCTCGTCATGTTGGGGAACTATACCCCGAACTCGTCAAACTAGGGCATGAAGTCCACATGGTAACAGTGGAATTCGGTCATGCACCAATGTACGAGCTTTTCGAGGGAATCCACGTACATCGGGTTCCAGTTGCCTGGGGAAATGACTTTTTCCATTGGGTGGCGAATATGAATCAAAGCATGGGTAACCACGGTGCAAAGTTGATCTTAGAAGAAGAACCGTTCGATCTGATCCACGCCCATGACTGGTTGGTAGCAGATGCGGCGATCGCCCTCAAGCATAATTTTAAAATCCCCCTGATTGCTACTATTCACGCTACCGAACACGGTCGTTATAACGGTATCTATACCGAAGAACAGCGCTACATCAATGGCAAAGAGCAATTACTCGCTCATAATGCTTGGCGAATTATCGTCTGTACCGACTACATGCGGCGCGAAGTAGAACGGGCGCTAGCGAGTCCTTGGGACAAAATCGACGTAATCTATAACGGTATCCGTCCTGAAAAGAAGCACAGACGGCAAGATTTTGATTATTGGCACTTCCGCCGTCAATATGCTGACGATGATGAGAAGATCGTTTACTACGTCGGTCGTATGACTTACGAAAAAGGCGTGTCCGTGATGCTGAATGCAGCTCCCAAAGTGCTGTGGGAAATGGGAGGTCATGCTAAATTCGTACTCGTTGGTGGTGGTAATACCGAAGCTTTGAAGCGTCAAGCCTGGGATCTAGGTATTTGGCACAAATGCTATTTCACGGGCTTCATGTACGATGACTTTCTCGATAAATTCCAAGCGGTAGCTGATTGTGCCGTGTTTCCCAGCCTTTACGAACCGTTTGGTATTGTTGCCCTAGAAAGCTTCGCTGCCCGCGTACCTGTTGTCGTCTCCGATACTGGCGGATTTCCAGAAGTCGTGCAACATACTAAGACTGGAGTTGTGACTTGGACGAATAACTCTGACTCCCTCGCATGGGGAATTTTAGAAGTCTTAAAAAATCCCGATTATCGGCAATGGCTAGTTGACAATGCTTATGAAGATTTAGATCGCCGCTTTAATTGGAGCAAGTTAGCTCGACAAACGCAAGCAGTTTATCAACAAGTCGTACGAGAGCGATCGCAAATTTCGTGGTAATAATGTTTGTAGGGGCGCATAGCTATGCACCCCTACATTTACAATTTAGACACAATAAAAACCAGCCGTATACAGGCTGGTCGTCCCCCAAGGAATTCTATATTAACTGGTTGCCGATCGTTAATCGCTGCTTAGCAAGCACCTACTTTAGCAAAAATTACGTACACGGTCTTAGCAATAATAAACAAGTCGTAGAAGGGATGCCACATTTTTTGGTAGCGCAGGTCGAGATTGACAATCTCTTCAAAATCTTTAATGCTAGAGCGTCCGCTGACTTGCCACTCTCCTGTTAATCCCGGCTTCACGTTTAATCTTTGCCAGTGGCGATCGTTGTACTGAGCAACTTCGTCAGCAGTTGGTGGACGAGTACCTACTAAACTCATCTCTCCAACTAATACGTTCCAAAATTGGGGCAGTTCGTCTAGGCTAGTGCTTCTCAAGAAACGACCCACTCTTGTAATTCTTGGATCTTGCGTGTTTTTGAAAATTAGCCCTGATGCTTCGTTTTTCACTTGAGACTTCAGCGCATCTGCGTTGGGAACCATCGAACGGAATTTCCACATCCGAAATGTTCGTCCTTGCAGTCCGTAACGCTCTTGACCGTAGAAAATTGGTCCTGGGCTATCTAACTTAATGGCGATCGCTAAGGGTATGAAGATAACTGCCAAGATCGACAGTCCGACTAAACTGCCAACGATGTCCAAACATCTCTTGAAAGCCGATCTGGCTGATGGATGAACTGCATCTAGTGTCTGGGGAGACTTAAGTTCGACAGTTTTGATGGCGGTGGGGAACGGTGCTTGGTACATTGTCACGACTAAAACCTGGATCGGATAGATCGTAGTATTACTGAAGTAGATTTACCGAAGTAGATTTACTGAACTTGTATCCCGAATATAATCTCTCTCTTGGCTAGAATGACAGTACTTTAACTTACATTTTGTCGAATCTTTATCAAGAACCTGCTTACACTCGCACTTTGTAAAGATAATGTAAAGTTGGCTTTCTCAAAGATTTTATTCAAGAAATAGAGCGGTTCAGCAGTTAATTTCTCTTCAACTTGCTGACTTTAGCTTCATCTAAACTTTATGATTTCCTCACATTCGCATAGATGAACATACCTAACTGGGTCACTCTCTCTCGACTTCTAGCCCTGCCATTGCTGCTATATCTTTTGCCAGTACCGACAGCAACCGCACGTTGGTTTTGCTTAATAGTGTTTTTGGTTGCGGCTTTGACGGATTGGCTGGACGGTTATTTAGCCCGGAAACTGAACGCTATCACTGAACTTGGCAAATTTCTCGATCCTTTAGTAGACAAGTTGCTGGTACTGGCTCCACTGTTATCGCTGATTCAGTTAGGACAACTTCCTGCTTGGGGAGTATTTTTGATTTTGGCGCGAGAATTAGGTATAGCAGGCTGGCGCGTTTCTCCCAGCTTGACAGGCACCAATGCGATCGCGGGGGCAAATCTTTGGGGCAAGCTCAAAACAGTCAGCCAAATTGCCGCGATCGCCTTATTGATCGCTCCCTTACCCCCAACTTGGCACGTACCTGCACTAGGAGTTTTTTGGCTTTCTGTCGCTTTGACTTTGATTTCGGGGTTGATTTATGTATTGCCAGCGAGGGAGCACGGCGCAGGGAGCACGGCGCAGGAAGTTGGAAAATTGTAGAAACGCAATAAATCGCGTTTCTACAGCGTTACCTCAAAATCTCTTCGTCTACGGAAAAATCTACCTCGGCTTTGTCTCGTCCAGTAGCCAAGTAGTCATTTTGGAAAGAGTCTTTTAACCCAGAAATTAAATCGTATTTTGGCTGCCAGTTTAGCTCGGCGATCGCTTTATCAACGCTGGCGAAAAAATGCTGTACTCGCAGGGGGAAGGCTTTGCGCTTGCCAAAATCAAAATTTTTCGGTTCGTAGTGTACGATCGCTAGCTTCTCCGTCGATTTTCCGGCAGCTACAGCGCAAGCGCGAGCTAAACCATCAAAAGTAACGTAGCGATCGCCAGAGACGTTATAAACCTGCCCTATGGCTCTCTCGTTGCCCAATACCCGAGCCATTGCTTGAGCTAAATCTTCAACGTGACCCATTTGAGTTATATGTAGCCCGTTGGCGGGAATCGGAATCGGGCGATCGCGGACGATGCGATCGAAAAACCAGCTTTCCAAATCGTTGTAATTACCAGCTCCGTAGATATACGTAGGGCGAATTGCTGTAAAGGGCAAGCCTACCTGAGCTAAGTAAGCCTCTGTTTCGTATTTTCCTCGGTGGCGGCTCTTAGGATCGACTGGATCGCCTTCTGCGTAAGGCATTTGGTCGGATCGGAGGTACACGCCAGCCGAACTCATATAGACAAAGTGCTGCACCCGGTCGTGAAAGATCTCAGCTAGCGGTTGAGTATCGCTCAGTTCCCTGCCGTTATTGTCGTAAATGGCATCAAAATGTTCTTTAGATAGCTTTGCCTTTAATTGTTCTGGAGAAGTGCGATCGCCTTGAATCTGAGTTACCCCCTCAACTGGAATAGGGCGATTACCGCGATTAAACAACACCACTTCATGACCCTGCGCCACTAGGATTTTGGTTAGGTAAACACCAATAAAGCGCGTACCACCCATAATCAAAATTCGCATAATTACCCAACCCCAATTCGTCTACTCTCAGTTTAGGGGTGAGTGGTGCGCGATCGTTGGTCATTGGTCATTGGTCATTGGTCATTTGTGAGCGATTTGGAGGTAGGTTCTTCTCTACTCCCGACTCCCGACTCCCGACTCCCTGCTCCCTCAGCCCCCGATCGCTCCCTCAGCTGGGCGACTCTCTCTTCCCCTGCTCCCTGCTCGTGCGCTCCCTGCTCCCTGATTTAAGCTATAAATTCTCATAGAGTCAAAATTCAGCTAAGTGTAACCTTGAAATATGCCCTTGTCCATGAGTGGTTAACGCCTCAAGCTACTGGCGGTTCGGAATTAGTAGTGCGAGAAATTCTCAGGTGCATCAATGCCGATCTCTACGCACTGATTGACTTTGAATCTACTAATTCCCAAAGTTATTTGTTCGGACGCAAAATTGGTACGACATTTTTGCAACACTTACCGTTCTCGCGCAATGGCGTACAGAAATATCTCCCTTTGTTGCCGTTGGCGATCGAACAATTAGATTTGCGTGCCTATGATGCGATCGTTTCTTCGTCTCATACCGTTGCCAAAGCCGTACTTGCCAGTCCCCAGCAGCTTCATGTTTGCTATTGTCACAGTCCGATGCGCTTTGCTTGGGATATGACATTCGATTACCTCCGCTCTAGCCGCATGGGTCGCGGTCTACCTGGAATTGCCACTAGGTATTTACTTCATCGCCTGCGCCAGTGGGATGCGATCGCCGCTAACCGTGTTGATTATTTCATCGCTAACTCTCACCATACGGCACGCCGTATTTGGCGCTGTTATCGTCGTCCTGCTACAGTAATTTATCCGCCTGTAGATATCGATCGCTTCCCCGTGGTGAAAGATAAACAAGATTTTTACCTCACGGTCTCGCGACTGGTCAGTTACAAGCAAGTCTCAACCATCGTCCGAGCATTTAATCAACTCAAAAAACCTTTGGTTGTAATCGGTACGGGACCAGAACTACCAGAGATTCGCAAACTGGCACAGTCGCACGTTCAAATTTTAGGAGAGCAGCCTAATGATGTAGTAGAAAAATATATGGCTCAAGCAAAAGCGTTTGTTTATGCAGCTCTAGAGGATTTTGGCATCGCGATCGTCGAGGCTCAAGCTTGCGGCACGCCAGTCATCGCCTTGGGCGCTGGGGGAGCGTTGGAAACAGTGCGAGACTTGCACCGCTACCCCGATAGCGCGACGGGAATATTTTTTTTAGAGCAAACAGTAGACGCATTGGTAGCAGCTGTGGAAAAATTTGAAGCCAACTGGGTAGCGTTCGATTCCGATCGCATTCGCACCCAGGTAACTCAATTTACCCCTAAAATCTTTGAAGAGCAGTTTTTAGCTTTTCTAGAACGCTCGTGTCAGGAGTTCTTCGTCCCTAATTCTTAGGAGTTGATTTTTAGCTGGTTTTACAGCCTCTAAAATTAAATATGCCTCAGAATGGTGCTTCTGGCTTTAAGATCGGGACTATGTGTGGTGTGGATGGTTTAGGAGTATGATGACAGCCCAAAGCTCACTCCTCTTTGGCAAGCGGTTACAGGCTTTTGTCAAACGCGGGCAAGAGCCGTTTAGAACCAGAGCTAAACCGAAGGGTTTATTGCTCGCTCGACTCAATAAAGAGTTTGCCAAAAGATTGTTCGATGTTTTATTTTCGCTTTCCGTTCTAATTTTATTTGCGCCAGTTTATCTGGTGTTAGGCTTCTCAATCGCCTTGAGTTCCCCTGGACCGATCTTTTACGTTCAGGAACGAGTAGGCAGGAATCACAAGCCTTTTTATTGTATTAAATTCCGTACTATGGTAGCCAATGCTGATGAGATTTTGTCAGAATTGATTGCCTCGTCGCCAGGATTGCGGCAGGAATTTGAGGATAATTTCAAGTTAAAACAAGACCCGCGCATTACCAAAGTCGGTCATTTTTTGCGCTTAACTAGCCTAGATGAATTTCCCCAATTTTGGAACGTGCTTATGGGTGATATGAGTATCGTTGGTCCCCGACCTTTGGTAGCAGAAGAGCTACCGCGATATGGTCGTCATATTGATAAGGTCTTAACCATCAAGCCAGGAATTACTGGCTTGTGGCAAGTGTCGGGCAGAAATGACATTCCTTACAATCGTAGAGTGCAAATAGACGTTCACTATGCCAGCTCTTACAGCATGTGGCTAGATGTGTGGGTCATTTTAAAGACGGTATTTGTGGTAATTGTACCAAAAAATAACGGCGCTTATTAAGTGTATCCGTTAGCTTGTAGCCGTCAGCATTTGAGATTTGTTATGGTTTGCTGAAAATTATCAGTTTCGCGTTTAGGGGCAATTGATGCCCCTTTTTTATCGGAAACACTACTTTTCTTTTCGATCCATTGTCCTGCGGTTTCTAGGAGCGGTATATTTAGTGCTGTTCCAACCAGCGCCGAGAGTGAGAAGCCTGAAGCGATCGCCCTCTCAGTCTACGCAATCTTTGCAATTACTCAATAATTACTTAATAATGAAAAGCAAACTTTAAGTTAATTTGTATTTTAGCCTAGCTTGCATTAACGCTAACCAAACGGCAACTGCACGACTAGGTGATCTCTCTGAGGGCAATTTTGCCATTATTTGCTTAAGTTGTAGCAGCGTTCTTGCTCTATTGTTTTAGGGAAAAAGAAAAATATAGTATTAAGTATGACGCAAACAAAGAGAGCTTTAATTACTGGTATTACAGGTCAAGACGGTTCATACCTGAGCGAGTTTCTGTTGGAACAAGGCTATGAGGTACACGGAATCATTCGCCGTACCTCGACATTTAACACAGACCGGATCGATCATATTTATGAAGACCCGCATAAAGAAGGAGTGCGGATGTTTCTGCACTACGGGGACTTGACCGACGGCACGACACTCCGACGCATTTTAGAAGAAGTCAAACCTATAGAAATCTATAATTTAGGTTCTCAATCACACGTTCGCGTTAGCTTTGACTCCCCTGAATACACAGTGGACTCCGTAGGCATGGGAACGTTACGGTTATTAGAAGCAATTCGCGATTACCAACACCGGACGGGTATAGAAGTTCGGTTCTACCAAGCTGGTTCTTCAGAAATGTATGGATTAGTACAGGAAATTCCGCAAAAAGAATCAACTCCTTTCTATCCTCGCAGTCCTTATGCCTGTGCTAAAGTTTACGCTCACTGGCAAACAATCAACTATCGCGAATCTTATGGGATGTTTGCCTGTAACGGTATCTTATTTAACCACGAAAGCCCGCGTCGGGGTGAAACTTTCGTGACGCGCAAAATTACCCGCGCTGTTGCCCGCATTGTAGCTGGCAAACAGAAGAAAATCTACATGGGTAACTTAGACGCAAAGCGCGACTGGGGCTATGCGAAAGATTATGTACGGGCAATGTGGTTGATGTTACAGCAGCCGCAAGCTGATGATTACGTAATTTCTACGGGTGAAACACATTCCGTGCGCGAGTTTCTCGAATTAGCTTTTAGTTACGTAAATTTGAATTGGCAAGACTACGTAGAATTTGACGATCGCTACCTCAGACCAGCAGAGGTAGAATTACTAATTGGAGATTCTACCAAGGCACGACAAAAATTGGGATGGACTCCTAGCGTGACATTCGAGCAGCTTGTTGCTTTAATGGTGGACGCAGATTTAAAAGCGATCGGTCTATCTGCCCCGAATGGAAATGGTGCTTCAGTCATCCATGACATTGCAACAATCCGTCAAGATATGGTCAGCTACCTGTCCTAGTTCTAAAACCTACCTACGAGGCTGAACTCATGACCGCCTTAGATTTAAACAACAAACGCATTCTCGTAACTGGTGGTGCTGGGTTCTTAGGTCGTCAGGTGATAGATCGACTTTGTCAAGCTGGTGCAGATAAAAACAAGATTACCGTAACGCGATCGCGCGATTGCGATCTACGAGTCCTAGAAAACTGCCAGCGTGCGGTTGACCAGCAAGATATTATTATTCATCTTGCTGCCCACGTTGGCGGTATCGGGCTGAATCAAGCTAAACCTGCCGAGCTATTTTACGATAACTTGATGATGGGGACGCAACTGATCCACTCGGCTTATCAAGCGGGAGTGGAAAAGTTTGTCTGTGTCGGTACGATCTGCGCATACCCCAAATTTACACCAGTTCCATTCAAAGAAGATGACCTCTGGAATGGCTACCCAGAGGAAACAAACGCCCCCTATGGCATTGCCAAAAAAGCGCTATTAGTACAACTGCAAGCCTATCGCCAACAGTACGGCTTTAATGGGATCTATCTCTTGCCAGTCAACTTATACGGTCCTGAAGATAACTTCGACCCTAAGAGTTCCCACGTCATCCCAGCTTTGATCCGCAAAGTGCATGAAGCTCAACTGCGGGGAGATAGGCAAATTCCTGTTTGGGGTGACGGTACTCCCACCCGTGAATTTCTCTACTCAGAAGATGCAGCACGGGGAATTGTCATGGGGACTCAGTTTTATAACGACCCCGAACCTGTTAATTTGGGAACAGGCGAGGAAATTTCAATTCGCGATTTGATTCATTTAATTTGCGAATTAATGGAATATGACGGGGAAATTGTTTGGCAAACTGATAAGCCCAACGGTCAACCCCGCCGCTGTTTAGATACCGAAAGGGCAAAGCAAGCCTATGGTTTTGTGACTCAAGTAGGTTTCAGACAGGGATTAACCAATACAATTGATTGGTATCGGAAGCACGGAGCATAAGTCAAATTTGTAGCAATGGATTGACTCATAATATTTGTCTGAGTAGAAATTATTCGGTAAATCTTCCCGTACCAAAATTAAAAATTAATGATTAAAACAGTGTAAGGTGGGCAATGCTCACCTTATTTCGTTAGAAGATATGGATCTAAACACATCTACATAAAAAAGTAAAAACCGTAATTTTGCTGATAATATTCTCCTCTTATAGCTTGAAATCAGTATTATTACTGTAGAATTAGGAACTCTGCCAGCTTTATTTTCATCATCGAAGAATAGTAAATTATTTACCGATCGTGATAGTAGTTGTTAGCAGTGATTGTACTCGTACAAGCCAGAGTCAAGAAGGAGATATTGGCTTCTACCCGCCGTCTTGTGCCATGAGCCGCATTGCTTTCATTGCTGGTACGTACTTACCAGAAAGCGATAGTGTTTCAGACTACACTACTCGCCTACATACTTCCCTCCGCGATCGCGGTGTGGAATCTATTGTACTGACAACTTACTACGCGGCAGAAGCGGCTTACGATCCTCATGCTATAGGAGTCGTGCATGGATGGCAGTGGGTCGATCTAAAGGCTTTGGTCAAAGCAGTATGGGATAGTGGTGCGGATGCCGTACACATTCAGTACCATCCGCAAATCTACGGTCATCAGCCCGCAATCTTGTTACTACCGTTGTTGTTGCGATTATCTGGGTGGCGATCGCCCATCGTGACGACAGTACACGAGTATGGTAATTGGGAGTGGCAAGATCGAGGATTGCTAGCCCAATTTTCGGGTTGGTTGCAGCAGCTGGGACAACAGTATACGTGGTGGGATCGAGAAGGGGGATTTTTGCTGACGTTGAGCAATGCTACAATTGCGATCGCGCCAGAAGCAAAAACCTTAATTCAAGCGAGACTACCTAATATAGAGCGTCGTTTGTGGCACGTTCCAGCAGCTACCAACGTACAAGCGAGCGAAACGGACTGTAGTGCAGCACGCCAGATTTTACGACAAACTTGCAATTGGCATGAAGATGCACTCGTCATTACCTATTTAGGCTTTCTCCACTCTGGTAAGGACTTAAAGACTCTACTACTGGCTGTTAAACAGGTTCTCACAACTCAGCCTCAAGCAAGACTACTGGTGATGGATAGGAAAGATAGCCCAAAATCAACGGTTCAAGACGATAATACGTACCTAACACAACTGCAAATGACGATCGACGAACTCGAATTACGTTCGTTCGTTCATTTCACGGGATATTTGGACGAGGAAATCGTGTCTCGCTATCTCGCAGGATCGGATATCGGAGTGTTAGATCGCGATGTAAGTCTCAATAGTAGTTCTTCGATCTCGCTTTTATCCCACGGTTTACCAGCGATCGCAACTTATATGCCGTCGTATTTACCAGATACGCATCCATTATTACTTGTCCCGCCGCATGATGTTACTGCCCTGACAACTGTATTAATAGAACTGATCGATTGCCCCGAAAAACGAAGACAACAGGCTAAAGCCAGTCGCATTTTTAGCGAAAATTTTACCTGGCAAAATATTACTCAACAGCATTTAGAAATTTATCAAAATTTATTGAATAAATAGTAAAGAGTCATGTTTAACAGTTGTTAGTCGATAGTAACGCACTAAAAGCTGAGAGTGATGCGTTAGCCTTGGGTGTAACGCATCCTACGTAGATTTCAAAAATTAAATATGAGTCTTATAGTAATTAACTATTACACTTCTTTTACAGCTTTATTGACATCAGTTTCCTTCTCCGTTAGGATGAAAACCATTTATTGAAAAACACTTCAGTAATTTCGATTGCGGCAATCGAGCTTTAAAAAATGCTGCAAATGGTTCGTCAATTTTGCTCGCAATAAACCTAGCCGAGTTGAGATAGTGATTAACGATACTAAAACTTCATTTTAGAGGATCGAATCAGACAGATTTAAATTCTTTCTATCTCCTTGGAGATGTGTAAAATTTCCGATTTTGTCATAGTCATCAAAATGACCGTGCATCTGGCAAAGAGGAGATTTAGCAGTGAGAATTAAGACAATTATTAGTTTGTTGCGAGAGACATTTACTGAATGGAACGAAGATAAAGCTTCGCGACTAGCCGCAGCATTGGCATATTACACGGTATTTTCCCTCGCCCCCATCTTAATTATTGCGATCGCGATTGCTGGAGCGGTTTTTGGTGAAGAAGCAGCCAGAGGCGAAATTGTCACGCAGATTCAAGGTTTGGTAGGTAGGGACGGGGCACAATTTATTGAAACGGCAATTGAAGGTGCTAGTAAACCTAAAGCAGGAACCATTGCTTCCCTGATTAGTATTGCTGTCTTACTATTTGGCGCTTCTGGCTTATTTGCTCAGTTACAAGACTCTTTGAACACGATTTGGGAAGTTCAGCCGAAACCAGGACGGGGTTTAATCGGCATCTTGCGCGATCGCTTTTTGTCATTCACGATGGTACTCGGTGTAGGCTTTTTGCTACTCGTTTCCCTGGTTTTAAGCGCAGGTTTATCAGGTTTGGTTAATTTTTTGGGCAGCTTGCTACCAGGAATCGGGGCATTGTTACAGCTAGCTAACTTCGTCCTCTCTTTTGCCGTGACGACACTACTATTCGGACTGATTTATAAAGTCTTGCCAGATGTCAAAATTGCCTGGAGCGATGTTTGGAGCGGCGCGATCGTTACTTCACTGCTATTCTCAATTGGTAGGTTTGCTTTGGGACTGTATCTAGGAAACAATAGTTTTGGTTCTACCTACGGCGCGGCAGGTTCAGTCGTCATTATCTTAGTTTGGGTTTACTATGCTGCCCAAATCCTCTTTTTCGGTGCAGAATTTACTCAAGTTTATGCCAGAAGATATGGTTCTCGCATCGTACCAACAAAAAATGCCATACCATTAACGGAAAAAAACCGTGACGAGCAAGGAATGAGAACGGATCGCGATCGCCGTCGCCGGAAGACGAGATAGAAGTTATCAGTCGTAAGTCGTAAGTCGTAAGTTATAGGTTAGCGATCGCGATCGCTCCCCTTCTTTTACCAAATCAAGTCAGAATATCTATCTAGAGGTAGTTGGTAACGCCTAACTCACAAGTGGCGATTCATGAGCTGGAATCACCTCCAACCGATGACAAATGACGAATGACAAATGACAAATGACAAAAGCAAAGCGTCGTCTCCCCCGTAAACCAATTATTTCGATTGTGAGGCAGAATGGACGGTTAAACGTTCAGGGGATTAATAAATGGTATTACTACTGGCGCGATCCATACCATTTGTTGATTACTATGCCTTGGTCTTGGTTCTTAGGTATAGTAGCTTCTGGCTACATATTACTCAATTCTTTGTTTGCTCTTGCCTATTTATTACAACCAGGTAGCATAGCTAACGCTCGACCTGGCAATTTCTGGGATGCTTTCTTTTTCAGCATTCAAACAATGGCAACTATTGGCTATGGCGTGATGAATCCGCAGACTGACTACGCTAATGTCCTAGTGGCGATCGAATCTTGGGTGGGTTTATTGGGCGTAGCAATGGGAACGGGAATCGCTTTTGCTCGTTTCTCTCGTCCTACGGCGCGAGTGGTTTTCAGTCAAGTGGCTGTTGTCACGGCTTATGATGATATTTCAACTTTGATGTTTCGCGTAGCGAATAAGCGTCGCAACCAAATTATTGAAGCGCAGATTAGAGTTGTACTGGTACGAGACGAAATGAATGCTGAGGGGCAGTTTATGCGCCGATTGTACGACCTGCCTTTGGTACGTGCTAATAACCCAATTTTTATTCTCTCTTGGACGGTGATGCATCCGATTGACGAGTACAGCCCTTTTTACGGCGCTACTTTAGAAGATCTAGAAGCAGCAGAGACAATGTTGGTGGTGACGCTGACTGGCATTGATGAGACTGTATCTCAGATGATTCATGCTCGTCATACATACATTGCTTCAGAGATGTTGTGGCATCATCGATTTGCTGATATTTTATTCCAGAAGTCTGACGGGCAACGCTATATCGATTACAACCACTTTCATGAGGTAATACCCGTTTCTAGCCAGAGGGAAGAAACAAATGGAGTCGTATCCCGATCGCCATAATCGTAATGGTAAACGCAGTTACGCCATGTTAGGAACGGGGGCATTGGGTGGTTATTATGGTGGTTGTCTGCAAAAGGCTGGTTTAGATGTCCATTTTTTGCTTCGCAGCGATTACAACCATGTTTCTCAATCTGGTTTAGTTATAGAGTCAACTGACGGTGACTTTACCCTATCCCAAGTCAATGCTTACCAAGACGTGAAGGATATGCCGCGTTGCGATGTGGTAGCGATCGCGCTGAAAACGACTCAAAATCATCTACTACCCGATCTATTACTTCCAGTTCTAAAAGAAGATGGCGTAGTTTTGGTATTGCAGAATGGTTTGGGAATAGAAGACACGGTAGCTGAAATTGTCGGTTCTCATCGAGTTATCGGTGGTATGTGTTTTGTCTGCGCTAATAAAGTTGCCCCAGGACATATTCGCCATTTAGATTACAAGGCGATCTCGCTGGGAGAATATGCTGCTGACTATCATCCGGCAGGAATTACGACAAGAATGCAGCAAATTGCCACTGATTTTGAATCGGCTGGCATTCCCATTGACTTATCAGAAGATTTGCTGTTAGCGCGTTGGCAAAAATTGGTATGGAATATTCCCTATAACGGGCTATCTGTCATACTCAATGCTCGAACCGATGAGTTGATGGCAGATGCATCCACTCGGGCTTTAGTAGAAGAGTTGATGGCGGAAGTGGTAGCGGGTGCAGCTAGGTTCGATCGTCATATTCCCAGTAGTTTTGTCCAAAACATGCTCGATCGCACTGCCAAAATGAAGCCCTATAAAACCAGTATGAAAATTGACTACGATTTGCAGCGTCCTTTGGAAGTTGAAGCGATCGTTGGCAGTCCTTTACGTCTAGCTGAGGCTGCTGGGAAAAATCTGCCTCAAATTCGCACTTTGTATCGGCAGTTGAAGTTTTTAGATGGAAAAAATCAGAGATAGGATTTATGGCAGGGAGCAGGGAGCAGGGAGCAGGAGGAAGAGAGTGGTGCGTGGTGTGGGAAGTGTGGGAAGTGTGAGAAGTGTGGGAAGATTTTGAATGCGTGAATTTTGAATTTTGACTTCTTCCCTCTAGTCTCTCTTCTTCGGATAAGCAATACGCTTATGATGAAACTGTTGCCAAATGTTGACAAAGGTTTCGGCGATCGCATCCATGTCTGCCCGCGTTAGCCCAGAATCAACTAATTGATTGTCTTGCCAGCGCGATCGCAGAATTTTTTGTACCATTGCTAGGGCTTCCTCTCGCGTCGGTTCTTTGGCTCCTGATTTTCCGGCTGCTGGTAGAGTGCGTAAAGCTGCTTCACAGGAATCTGCCAGCATCACCAAGGCTGTTTCTCGCGACTGGGGCGCTGGACCCGCATAACAAAAATCTCTTTCGTCTACTGTAATGCTATGGTCTTGTCGTGCGATCTGCTGCGCTTGGTGGTAAAAATAGGCGATCGCCATCGTGCCTTGATGTTCGGGAATAAAGGCTTGGATTGCCATTGGTAAACGACACTTTCGTGCCATGACTAACCCTTCAGTCACGTGCTTTCTAATAATTGCCGCACTCTCCCAAGGATCGTTAATTTCATCGTGTTTATTCGCTCCACCCATCTGATTCTCAATAAAAGCGAGGGGATCGTGGAGTTTGCCAATATCGTGATATAAGGTTCCCGCCCGCACCAATTCGACGTTGCATCCCAATACCCTCGCCGCTGCCTCTGCCAGAGTGGAGACAAACAGCGTGTGTTGGAAGGTTCCAGGGGCTTCCGTTGCCAAACGCTTTAATAACGGTCGGTTGGGGTTGGCAAGTTCTGCTAGCCGAATTGGGGTAACTAGATCGAAAAAATGCTCTAAATAGGGGCTAATGCCGATCGCGATCGCGCTCCAGACAATCCCTGCAAGGCTAAATAAACCAGCTTGAAGGGCAACATCGTACCAATTCCATACTGAATCAGTACCGATCGCGCTCAGCGCGACTTTCCCGAGCAGGTAAGCTAATCCTTGGATTGCACTAACCGCGACTCCGATTAGGGCTAACTCTTCTCGCGATCGCATCCACCCAGCCATCCAACTAGCTAGCATTCCGCCAGCTAAGCCTGTTAACAAAGACTTGCCGCTAATATCCATTCCTATAGGTACGAGCAGCCCCAGCAGCCCTACAACTGTTCCTCCAACTGGGAAGCCGTAGAAGCTACCTAGTAACAGTCCTACGGCAGGCAAGTTAATATACCGTAAATTCAGTCTTAAGAGTATTGGAGTACTCAATGCTAATAACAAAATCAAAATACAATCACGCTGCCGTAGTTTCTGCCGCTCGAATTTCCAGGCAACCCAGGCAAAAATACCAACGGCTATACTAACGATCCCACCAAATTTTGATAGTCCCGACCAACCGATCCCTCGTCGCGACAGACTGAAATAGTCAAGGGTGATAAATGCAGCATGGTCGATCGTTTCGCCTTTTCTGACTATGACCTCGCCTCGCTCTAAATTCAGCATTTGGGGGGCAATTTTTGCTACTGCTTCAGCTGCTGCTAACTTCGTTTGTGCTTCGTCTTCTTTGAGATTTGGTTCGAGAACAGTTAACAGCATTTGGGTTGCTAGAGGTTCCATCTGGGGTGGTACATGCGATCGCACTTGTAAGTTCACCGCTGTTTGCAAAGTGTCGGATGATATGCCTCGATAAACTCCTTGGGCGAGAATGCGTTCTGTAGTGGCACGGATACCTGCAACTGTCTTCGACCAAATGGTATCAGATAAATCTAACCAGGAAGATTCGTAAAGAGTCGGAGGAGTTGTTTTTTGTAATTGTGCTAGTTGTGATAAAGCTTGAGCGTATTGCTGGCGAACTTGAGATATCTTTGCCATTAACATCGAGAACTGTTGAGATGTCGCTGTTTTTGAGCGATAGGCATTTAGTTCCTTTGCTGCTTGAGCCATTGCCTCATTTTCAAATCTTTCGATTTTAACTGGAGCAAAGTTTGTTGTCGCGGCATTTTGCTTGCGTTCTCGACTTTGCGCGTCTCGTAAAAAGGCTAAGACTTGCTGCCACTGAGAATCTGGGCAACTGCGTAGATAAATTTGCGCTGTTGTAGATAAAGTGGTTGTGGTTGTAAATGGAAAATCTCCTGCTAACTGCCGCAGTCGTTGTCCCTGTGTCAAGTTAGTTTGCAACCTTTGCCAAATTTTTTGGTTTACCGCCGAGTCAATGACTAAGATTGGCTCTGCTTTTCTCCATGCAATTTGGCGATTTTGGGCTGTAGTTTTCGTATCGACAATTTGAGCTGCTCTGGGGGCGCGAATTGTCTCTGGTGCGATCGTGCCTTCATCTAGCCGAGGTTGGTTGGCAAAGCGATGTCCCAGCATTATACTCAGCAATACCACTGCCAGTATCAGGAGCGCAGAGGTGCGTTCTCTGCGCACTTTAGGAGGTTTTTTAGCTTTAACTCCCTGTTGAGCTTGGCATATTTGACGAGTTAATTTCTGCTGGTTTGGTCGCCATTGCTGCCACTTCTTGAGTTGCAGGTCGAGCAATTCAAATAGCGTGCGCTTTTTCATTACCCTTATTGCATGCAATCAGCATGGAGCAAAAAGTTCAACGGCATAAAGTCTCATCTGTAATCTTAGGTTGAATGACAATAATTACATCCAGTCTATGGATCTTTCCATAATGAGATCTCGCACCTGACGTTAAGCTTATTGCCTGTTCTACAACTCAAGTATTTAGAAACTAAACTTTCCTGAAATCAAATTTTTCAGATCGATTTTGGAAAGACAACGATTATTCTCAGCGCCTCCGCACAATTTTAGGGGCAGCAGTTGCAACGATTTGATTGTCGGCAGTAGCTCGATCGCTCTGCTGATATACTCCCGACCACACTGCGACTAGTACATCACACAATCTTAGCACTTCAGCCTGATTTGTCACCCCTATTGCTAGTGCTTGAGTAGCTGGAATGCTTGCCACGCCATTGTAAGCTCCTGAAAGCGCACCCGCGATCGCGCTCGTCATGCCAGAGCGATCGCTTATTGCTGCTCTTTGAACGGTCAAGCGAAAATCTGCTGGGGTACTCAGGTAGCAAAAAAACGCCAAAGCGATTTGACTGCTCAATTCATGGGGTTGTCCTAACTGAGCGATCGCTCTTTCCAATCCTGCTCGTTCGTCGAGTAGCTCTTTGACTTGCGAGAGTTTTGCAGCTGTTGCAGTTGGGGATGCTCCTACAAAGGCAATTGCTTGGGAAATTATCTCGATTGGGTTCGATTTTGCTTGTAAAGCAATGGCGATTGCTTGTCCTATTGCTAAGGTTCCATCTCGGCTTTCTGGCTCATCCCGATCGATCGCGACTAGCGCCAGTTGCAAATTTTGCCGCAATTTCAACTCATTCTCATGAAAAAATACTGATATGGGAAGAGTTGTTAAAGGTGAAGCGATTGGATTACCAGTCAACTCTTTTGTCATGGATTTGTGCCACGCTTCGTAATCGAACCTACCGAGCGCGATTAAAGTCTTTATTCCTTGCAATACTGAGTTAAGCAACCCCGATGGGGATGAGTTATCGATTGCCCTTTCAGATAATAGTTTCGCCTTAAGTTTAGGGTGGTTTGCGACCTCGCCAACTGCCATTCCCAGCATCGTGCCGCGAAATCGACTATGAATCGAGTAACTCATTAATTGGAGTGCCTGATATGGTGAATCAAGGCGTGTAAACCTAAGCGATAGCTCTGTACGCCAAAACCACTAATTTGCCCGATTGCCACAGATGCAATATAGGAGTGATGGCGAAAAGATTCTCGTTGATAGATATTACTTAAATGAACTTCTACTGTAGGCATTTTTACCGCAGCGATCGCATCTCGCAGCGCCACGCTTGTATGGGTATAAGCACCCGCATTAATCAAAATTCCCTGAAATTTCGTCTTAGCTGCTTGGATCGCATCCACTAACACGCCTTCATGGTTAGACTGCATCGCCTCTACTTCGGCTTGCAGCTGATTCGCTTCTGCCACTAACATACTATCAATTTCTGCCAGCGTCACCGAACCATAAATTCCTGGCTCTCTTGCTCCCAGTAGGTTCAAATTCGGTCCATGAAGCACGAGAACTTTGATTAGTGACGAATGAGAAGACACGCCATTCAAGCCTGTTCGATACTTATCTATGACGACGAGTGCGGCGGTCATCAACTGGAATTGGGATCGGCTCTGGTTCCGGCTCAGCTTCCTGTCCTAGCAAGGCTTCAATTAGCTTGCGCGCCCAATCTTTCAGCTTTTCCAGTACCCGATCTATGTAGTCCATCGAACCGATTACTCCTGCAAAACTACCTTGATTTCTTGATGATAATCGATTGGAATCTATCTTTGTGCGCTCTTGATTTTTCCGCTACTTTTTCTTTATATTTACTTAGCTTTTCGCTGTTGCTAGCACACGAAGTCTGACTTTTTCAAGCCAAAATGTAGCGTCGCTACTTCTTCTCAACCGCTTTCACTCTTTGTTTCCTTTGCTCTACCAACATTTCGTTGGGAAAGCGAGGGTGAGAGTCTAACCTTTTTATTTAATATTAAAGATATCACAAATTCCAACAGCAGACACATCTCTCTTTTGAAGGAATAGTTATCAGTTGACAGTTATCAGTTATCAGCGACCAGTGAAGAAAGGGTGTAGGGTGTAGGGCAATTTTGAATGCGTGAATTTTGAATTTGTAGTTGCTCCCTCAGCTCCCTGCTCCCTGCTCCCTAGCCTTTTAGTAGACGGCGCAGGCGATCGAGAGCGGTGCAGGCGCTAACGTGGCGAATCAGAGCGCGATCGCGTCCAGTTCCGAAATGATTTTCAAAACTTTGAACCTTGCCATCGGCTCCCGCCAAACCGGTGTACACTAAGCCAACAGGTTTGGTTGCCGTACCACCATCGGGTCCGGCAATTCCCGTGATGCTCAAACCCCAAGTCGTACCGAGACGCGATCGCACTCCTGCTGCCATTTGTTCGGCGACGATCGCGCTGACAGCGCCAAATTGACTCAAATCATCAGGATTAACGCCCAAAACAGAAATTTTTACCGCATTGTCGTAGGAGATAACTCCCCCCCAGAAATATCTAGAACTACCTGGTATGTCCGTGAGCATCTGCCCTAAACCGCCACCCGTGCAGGATTCTGCCACACTCAGAGTTTCTCCCGCCGCAGTTAACAATTTACCGACTGCCGAGGCTAAAGTTTCTTCGTCAGAACCGAAATAATTTAAGTCTCCAATTTCCTGCAATTGTCGAGCTACTGGAGCAATAATTTGCTTGGCTGCTTCTAGTGAAGTTGCTTTTGCCGAAACACGCAACTTCACCTCTCCCTGGCTGGCATAAGGAGCAACGGTAGGGTTAGGTAAATTGAGAAAGGCTGCTGCTTTTTCTGCGAGAGCTGCTTCGGCAACACCCCAGAATTTCAAAGTTTGGCTGTAAATAATTTCTTGACCGTAACCAAGACTCTTAAGGTAAGGCACGGCGGTTTCTTGCCACATCCGCTGCATTTCCGACGGTACGCCAGGAAAGGTGAGAACTGCCACTCCAGATCGCGGTTGCCAGAGAATACCTGGGGCGGTTCCACCTGGATTAGGTAAGATTGCCGCACCTTTAGGCAGTAGAGCTTGCTTGCGATTGCTAGGAGACATTTTTCGCCCGCGTGCAGCATATTTGCGGGTAATGTCTTCAATAATTTCTTGGTGTTCTGTAAGCGGTACGCCAAAGAAATCGGCTAAAGTTTCGTGGGTTAGATCGTCGGGCGTAGGACCTAAACCGCCTGTAAAAATGAGAACTTGAGTCGAGTTATCCTGAGTTGATGAATTTCGTTCTAAAGCGACTTGAATTACGTGTTTGATTCTTGCAGGATTATCTCCCACTACAGTTTGATAGTAATGGGGAATTCCCAGATTTGCTAATTGCTGAGCTAAAAATTGCGCGTTGGTGTTGAGAATATCGCCCAGCAGTAATTCAGTTCCAACGCAAATGATTTCGGCACTCATATAAATGAGGAGTTAGGGGTGAGGAGTGAGGAGCGAGGGCAGTTAGTATAAGGACTGTAGGAGTAGCAGGGAAAAATTAGGAATATTGTATTGTTTGTTTTGCATCTCAAATTATTCCCTCACTCCTCGCTCCTCGCTCCTAATCCCTCCGTTAGGCAAGGGCAGGTACGGGAACGTTGAGATGCGGATAAAGGGGGAAGCGATCGCACAATGCTGCGACTCGGCGGCGACAGTCTTGCGCTACGGCATCATCTTGAGGATGTAGCAGGCGATCGGCGATAATATTGGCAATTTCGGTAAATTCTTCCGTACCCATGCCTCGTGTGGTCATGGCTGGGGAACCCAAACGGATACCGCTGGTAACAAAAGGCGATTCTGTATCGAAGGGGACTGTATTCTTATTAGCGGTGATATTTGTTTCACCTAAAAGGCGATCGCCTTCTTTACCCGTCATGCCAATACAGCGCAAGTCAACCAGCATCAAATGATTTTCTGTACCGTTGGATACGAGTTTGAAGCCTCTGTTTTGTAATTGAGCCGCCATTGCTTTAGCATTTTCAATGACTTGAGCTGCATAAGTTTTGAATTGAGGCTGTAATGCTTCGCCAAAGGCAACTGCTTTCGCCGCGATGACGTGTTCTAAAGGTCCGCCTTGGCTACCAGGGAACACGGATTTGTCTAGTTTTTTACCCAGTTCGGGATCGCGAGTGAGAATCAATCCACCTCTTGGTCCGCGCAAAGTTTTATGTGTGGTTGTCGTGACCACATCGCAGTAGGGGATGGGGTTAGGATGCAAGCCAGTAGCAACCAAGCCAGCAATGTGAGCGATATCGGCTAATAAGTAAGCACCAACTTCATCGGCGATCGCTCTAAACTTTTCAAAGTCAATAATGCGTGGATAAGCAGAATAACCGCAAATGAGTAGCTTGGGACGATGTTGCAGCGCCAATTCCCGAATTTGGTCGTAGTCTAATTGTTCGGTCTGGAGATTCACGCCGTAATGGTGGACTTTGAACCACTTCCCAGAGAAATTTACGGGCGAACCGTGGGTTAAGTGTCCGCCGTGGGATAAATCCATCCCCATAATTGCGTCTCCTGGCTCTAGCAGAGTCATGAAGACGGCAAAATTAGCTTGAGCGCCAGAATGGGGTTGAACGTTGGCATGAGCTGCACCAAACAGTTGCTTGACGCGATCGATCGCTAATTGCTCGACGCGATCGATATATTCACAACCGCCGTAATAACGCTTTCCGGGTAAGCCTTCAGCATATTTATTGGTCAATACCGAACCTTGGGCGGCTAAAACAGCAGCCGAAGTAAAGTTTTCACTAGCAATTAATTCTAAGTGGTCGCGCTGGCGCTGAAGTTCGCTGCTAATTAACTCAGCCACAACCGGATCGGAGGAAGCAAGTAAATCTAAGTTAGTCGAAGACACTGTGGTTAACCTTAAGCAATTTACACGACTGTACCTGTCTAGATTAATAGGAGCGATCGCGTTTTCCGAAACCACACCATCAATCAAAATTCGCGGACAGCATAACTCAACATAGATACTTTAACTCAAAGAGATAGGGGCGAGGAGCGAGGAGCGAGGAGTCAGGGAAAAAATTAGGAATGAATCGGTAGTAAGCGGTCAGGAGGTGGAAAGAAAGTTGAGCAAGCTGAGGGAGTCGGAGAGCTGTTAGCTTTGGCTTGCGATCGGTAAAAATCTTCATCTTTAGCCTCTGTGGTTCAGCCTTCCTCTCATCTCTTACTCCTCGCTCCTCACCCCTATCTTTCCCTCACTCCTCGCTCCTCTCTCCGCACCCCTCATATTAAGCTCTGTATGCCTTATAACACTCTTTCTGAGTGACTAGCATAAAATTGACTTAAGGGATTATGGGATATTCTGGAGGGATCTGGATGTTAGTGATTTTGATGGAAGATCGAATCCTTGCCCCTCAGCAAGTTTGCCAAAGCTGTTTGCTTGCCGATCGTGCTGGACAGCCACGTTGGAGACAAGGACAATTACGCTGCGGTCAAGCTGTACCTAAACTCTCCCCAGGACAACCAGATCAGTACGAATGCATGATGGGCTTCCGCATTGCCAATGTTGAATGATGGTAGTGCGTCGCAAGTCGCAAGTCGCAAGTTGCAAGTCGCAAGTCGCAATTAACTAGTCACTGGTCATCGGTCGCTGGTCGCTGACAACTGATAACTATAAAACCTGCGCTATCCTGTGCATATGAAGAGTTAAATTCAATAAAATCTGCTAGGAGAATAAATAATGGCTTGGCGTGGGACTACTACGGTGCAAGAGCGAATTTTTGCTTGTTTGCCATATTTGCTGCCCTTGATGCATGGATTTGCATTTGGCGTTTTCTTACTGCGAGAATTTCCAGTTTTACAATATTTATTTCTACCGCTGATACCTTTATTGCAAATATACAGTAGTATACCTTTTGCTAGTCTAATTGTCTTTTTTGCTTTATATCTATTGGTAGTTAGAAATGAAAGCATCAGCCACTTTATTCGTTTCAATACCATGCAAGCAATTTTAATTGATATTGTGATATTTTTGTGTGGTTTGGTACTGCCAATTTTGGCTCCAATTCCTGGGGCTAGTTTTGCCACGCAGACTATAGCTAGTACAATTTTCCTTGGAATAGTGGCAGCTGTAGCGTTTGCTGTGACTCAGTCTCTAAGAGGGAAATATGCAGAAATTCC
>NZ_JBOFLP010000234.1:0-19893 GCF_051657925.1 Chroococcidiopsis sp. | reverse complement strand
ACATCTTCTCAAGTAGCAGAACCTGCTATTGAAGACACTGATGAACTTTATATCGAGGTTGAGGGGAAAAGAGAGACAATTCCTGAAACATCAAGTCCTGTCTACATCATTCCTAAAGAAGAAATTGAGAAACAACGTCTGAATAGCGTTGCAGAAATTTTACGCAATCTACCAGGATTTGCAATTAATGATGCAGGTTTTGGTGCAGATATTCATACGGGAACATATTATCGAGGAAGCTCGATTAATCAGTCAGTTTTCTTACTCAATGGTAGACCGATCGGATCTAATGTTAACACCTACCACGGCGCTACCGATCTGAATAGTATTCCCGTAGAATCCATCGAACGAGTAGAATTATCGAGCGGTACGAGTTCTACCTTATATGGTTCGCAAGCATTTGGAGGAGTTGTCAATATTGTTACCAAGCAAGGTTCAGAGATTCCCCAGCTAAACGGTTTAGTAGAATACGGTTCTTATGACCAAGATAACTATCGCATTAGTTATGGTGGTAGTGGTGGTAATTTGAAATACAGCCTTGGTTTTGAACAATACGATGCTGAGAACAATTATCGCGTTCCTGAAGGAGCAGCAAATCGAGACTCAGATGGGCGTTTATTTAATGGTGATACTGCAACTAGTAACTACTTTGGTAGCCTCAGTCTTGATGTAAATTCTCGTAACACTCTCAGTTTAGATGCCTACAAAATTAGCAGTCGTCGCGGTTTATTGTACTTTGGTTTTCCCCTACAAAGAGATCGCTTAGATCGTGATGTATTCAATATTGGTTTATCTTGGAAAACTTTGCTAGGCAATGGAAAAGACTCCGTTCTTAGAGCTACAGTCGCCTATAATCAAGATTATTTCAATACCTACGGTCCTACACAAAACATTTTTTATCGTACGGGAACGCTCAATTCTCAAGCTGTAACTGCAAGGTTAGAACACGATTGGAAAATTAACACTAGTAATAATTTGCGCTGGGGCATAGATGTCAAAAATGACTTTTTAAATGGTGATGTTTTAAGTACAGCTCCGAATAGAGCCAACTTAAATGAAGAAGAAGAAAGAGAAAGATTTCAAACTGCATTATTTGCTTTAAACACCTGGAAAATCACCAATAATTTTCAAGCCGATCTAGGGTTGAGACAGAATTTTACTAGCGAGTTTGGTAGTTATTTAAATCCTAGTGTTGGGCTACGATGGGCAATGAGTCCAGGTGTAGCTTTACGGGGAAGTTGGGCATCAGTACAGCGCGATCCTGGGATCGATCAACTATATGTTTACGACACGGTACATAATTGGTTGCCAAACCCAGATCTAGAACCAGAAGTAGGTTCTTCATGGACAGCAGGAGTTGATGTCAAATTTGCCGAGAATTTAACCGGACAGT
The DNA here is from genome assembly GCF_051657925.1 of Chroococcidiopsis sp. Classification (NCBI taxonomy): domain Bacteria; kingdom Bacillati; phylum Cyanobacteriota; class Cyanophyceae; order Chroococcidiopsidales; family Chroococcidiopsidaceae; genus Chroococcidiopsis; species Chroococcidiopsis sp. Next base: position 18,500 of record NZ_JBOFLP010000234.1, on the reverse strand, counting down.
TTACTTATTTCGGCAGTAGCTTAACAGATCGCTTGGGCATTCAAGCAGGTCGCTGGACGAACATTGGATTAGTTAATACTAATGGTTTAGAAGCAGCATTGAAATGGCAAATTAATCCGCAGTGGTCAACTTTTCTCAACTATACTTATACCGATGCAAAAATTAAGTCAGGAATTGAAGAAGGATTACAACTTGGTTTAGTTCCCTATTCCGTAGGACAAATCGGTTTAGGCTATCAATCGGGAGGATGGGAAGTTAATTTATTTGCGAGCTATTATAGTGGAGCGCGACGAGCTTTTTTTAATAACCCGGGTGATAGCAATAGCGATTTCTCTCCCTCTTGGTTGAGTCTAGATTTAGGGGCGCGAATTCCAATCACAAGAAACTTGGGATTAACAGTCTATCTAGAAAATTTAGCAGATCGCGCCTATGAAAAATCCAATCGAATTTACGAACCTGGTTTAACCTATCGGATTGGTATTTCCTCTAATTTCTAGTCGTTGTAGAGTAGTGGGCATTGCCCACCGCTCAAAAATTAGGAAGCAATCTGACCAAAACGACGATCGCGGTTTTGATAAGCGAGTAAAGCTTGATGAAAGGCAGTGCGATCGAAGTCAGGCCACAAAATATCTGTAAAATACATTTCTGTATATGCCATTTGCCACAATAAAAAATTACTCAATCGCATTTCTCCACTAGTACGAATTAATAAATCTGGACAGGAAGTTCCAGCAGTATAAAGATAATTCTCGATAGAGTTTTCATCAATATCTTCGATCTCAATCTCTTGTTGTTGAATCTGTAAAGCAATTTGCCGACAAACTTGAGCAAGTTCTTTGCGACTGCCGTAATTAATAGCTACAGTAAAGTGAATAGCTGTGTTATGAATTGTGAGAGCGATCGCTCGTTGTATTTCTCTTTGCAAAGACTGAGGTAATACTGACAAATCTCCGATAAAAGAGAGCCGCACTCCTTCTTTTTGCATTTGGGCTAATTCGCGCTGTAATAGTCGTTCAAACAATAACATGAGAAAATCGATTTCTTGCGTAGGTCGTCGCCAATTCTCAGTCGAAAAAGCGTAAGCTGTTAATGCTTCGATTCCCCAATCTTTACAGCAGCGAAGTAGTTCTTTTAAAACTTTTGCTCCTTGGCGATGCCCAGCAACACGCGGTAATCCTTTTTTGGTAGCCCAGCGTCCGTTACCATCCATAATTACAGCAATGTGTTTAGGTAATCTTAGAGGATCTAGATTGGTAAATAGTTGAGAATGCATAGATTTTATCAATTTAATGTTATGCAAAGACACGAAGGTGCAAAGAAAATTGTCAGTTTCTTTCAAGCTTTATTGCAAGTTGTCGATCGCCGCAAGGGATACCATAATCTGCTTTACAATTCCTGAGAAGTGAGAGCGTTTCAATATAGGAAATGTAGATACACCTTGATACGAGCTTGAGAATCAAGGAGAAGATCTCGGCTCTGTTTCTCATAGCTTAAAAGTAAAAGAACTAGTTGTCAGTCGGTTAAAGTCGGGAAACCGATCTATTCAAAAGTCGGAAACTTCGGAAAAATCGGAACTCAAATGCACGCTTCAGCGACTAAAGACATAATCGCGATCGCCACGCAGTAGATGGAAAAAATAAGACTACCAAGGGTAATGCACCTACCACACTTTTAGACGCACAAATTTGAATGCATGAATCTAAATGCACGAAACATCCTCAGTAGAAATATCTATTCGTCAGGCTCGTACTAGCGATCGCGATCGAATCATTCAGTTGCACAGTCAGTCAATTCAGCAACTTTGTACGGCTGATTATAACCCTGCACAAATTCAAGCTTTGCTAGAAGATAAAAAAGTGTATGGAGTAAAATCGTGGGGTGATGTTGTCTTAGTAGCAGAGTATGGCGAAGAGATTGTAGGATTTTCGGCTTTGATGCAGGGTACGGTAAGTGCAATGTACGTCCATCCAAAATGGACTCGACAAGGTATTGGTAAGTGCTTGTTACAGGCGATCGAACGAGAAGCTATATTTCGGCGATGGCAATGGTTATTTGTGAAAGCTTCTATTACGGCTGTACCTTTTTATCAAGCTTGCGGCTATCAAATTCTACATCCCACTCAAATGATAGTTGCTCGTAGAGAGTGGGTTCCTTGTGTTGATATGCAAAAGCAACTACTGGTAACAATCGATCGACAGCGATTGCCTTCTCGACAAGCAGACACTTGTTGGCAAATCGTGCAATCATGTTTAGTTGGTTTAATCGTATTAGTCGCGATCGCAAAGATGATGCAATGGTTTTTACCTCGATAGTTCCTATCTCCTATTTCCTTTCATCTAGCCGGATTTTCAGGAAATGCCTCTTCTATAGCTTCTACTGAAGTGGGAATGCGATCGATAAAAGGTAAACTAGCTCCTTGCAAACCCCTTTTAATACGTTCTGGAGTTTCAGGAAAGATAATAAATAGCGGATAAATGCTATTCGCTCCTTCACTAAAAATGTGTTGATAAGGAAGAGGCATAATCCACTCGTATTCTTTATCTAATAACACTTGAGTTTGTCGCCAGCGTCCTAAGAAATCGGAAAAATCTTCATTTGGACGATAAATAAATAGAAAAATTTCTACTCCAGTTTTAATTTTCCACTCTGGATCGCACATGAGAAAAGCGATATCACAGGGTAACAGAGTCGTTTCTGTAACTTTGATTGCTTGACGTTCTTTACTAGTTGATGTAGGGTTTCGCAGCCGAATTATAGGTAGAGGAATCGGAATGACACTTTCATTAGGACGGCGTAAACTTGGAAGCATTTCTAAATAGGGACGATGCTGCTTCAGTAAGGCGATCGCTGCTGGGCGATCGCTATACTCTGCTAAGCACTCTTCATAACAAGATTTTTTAATACTCATAATTTAATCGGTTAATAGTTAGTAGTTAATCGTCAAGAGAGATCGCTAACTACTAACGGTTCGCTTAACCCAATTTTTCAAATACCTTGAACATGGGTAAGTACATCGAGAGAAGAATTCCCCCAACCATACCACCTAAAACTACAATCATAATTGGTTCAATAATACTGGTGAGAGCTTTAACGGCTTGCTCGACTTCATCTTCATAGAAATCAGCAACTTTCATTAGCATACTATCGAGTTCACCAGTTTCCTCACCAATACTAATCATCTGAATTGCCATCACGGGAAAAACTCGTTCTTTTTGTAGTGCTAAACTAATCATTCCTCCTTGCTGAATTTCTTTACGAGCTGCGTCTACAGCATTAGCAATTATCTGATTACCAGCCGTATCACGAACAATTTCCAGTGCAGTTAAAATTGGTACTCCTGAACGAGTCAAAGCACCAAAAGTACGACTGAAAAGGGCCACAGACGATTTTTGAATTAAGTCACCAAACAATGGAACTTTCAGAGAGATTCGGTCAATGGTTTCCCGACCCAGCCGAGTTTTGTAATACTGCCGATATACAAAACTACCGCCAATAAAAACTACTACAGGAATTATCGCACTTGGACTTCTAAGAACTGCGCTGATCCATAACATGAATTTTGTCAGTGCTGGTAATTCTACTCCTAACTGCTTAAAAATATCAGCAAAAATAGGTATGAGAAATATAGTCATACCAAGAAAAATCAGCACAGCTATAATTCCGACTGCAACTGGATAGGTTAAAGCAGATTTAATCTGGTTTTGTAGTCGAGCGCGATCTTCTAGTAGCTTGGATAATCGGTTCATGACTTCATCAAGAACACCACCGACCTCTCCAGCTTGTACCATACTGACATACATGTAATCGAAACAACCTGGGTGTTTCCGCATTGCTTCAGACAAATTCATTCCCTGCTGTACATCAGAACTAATGTCAATTAAAGCTCCTTTCAGTTTTGGGTTAGTACACTGTTCCGCCATTACACCCAAGCTTCTTACAATTGCTACACCCGCATTAATCAGGGTAGCAAACTGACGAGAAAATATGGCTTTATCTTTAACTGATACTTTTGATAGAGCTGCCATCAGGGGATCTAAGCTGAGATTACCACTCAACTTAAATTCTTCTGCTTGTTTTAGTTCTTGAATAAAAAGACCTTTCGATCTCAAACTAGAACGTGCTGCTGCTATTGTGTCAGCAACAACTTTTTCTTTTTTAGCGTTTCCTTTCGCGTCACGAACGCGAGCAACAAATGTAGGCATGTCTTAGCTCTTTTAGGAGATAGAGAATATGGAAGTTGTAGAGACACAAACTATATATCCCTACAGATGATTTTCTAAGAATTATTTAATGCATAGAAGCAGCTCTCATACCAGCTTTTACACCGACTCCTGGAGTATTACCAATCAAGCGCTGTAATTCATCTGGCTTAGATGTTTTAGACATTGCTGCTTCAAACGAAATTAGACCAGTTTTGTACTGATCTGCTAAAACTTTTTCCAATGTTTGCATACTCAAATTTCCTCCAGTTTGAATTGCCGAGTAAATTTGAGCTGTTTTTCCTTCACGAATTAAGTTAGAGATAGCAGGGGTAACAATCATAATTTCCTGAGCCATAACCCGACCGTATTCGCCTGGTTTAGGGTTCTTTTTAGATACGAGAGTTTGACTGAATACTGCCACAAGTGAGTTAGATAACTGGACGCGAATTTGTTGTTGTTGTTCTGGAGGAAATACATCTACCATCCGGTCAACAGTTTGAGCCGCAGAACTCGTGTGTAGTGTACCAAATACTAAGTGCCCTGTTTCTGCTGCTGAAATCGCTAACTGAATTGTTTCTAAGTCACGCATTTCACCTACCAGAATTACATCTGGATCTTCCCGTAAAGCTGCTCTAAGAGCATTAGCAAAACTTTTTGTATCTTCTCCAACTTGACGCTGATGGATCACACTTTTGATTGGTTCGTAGACAAACTCAATCGGATCTTCAACTGTGATAATGTGTTCCGCCCGCGTTGTATTAATATTATTAATCATGGACGCTAGGGTAGTAGACTTCCCCGATCCAGTTGGTCCCGTTACTAAGACTAATCCTCGTGGTTTTTCCGAAATTTCCCGCACAATATTGGGTAAATTCAAAGTTTCCATGCTGGGAATTTTGGAGGCTAGCGCTCGCAAACAGGTGGCATACGTGCCTCGGTCTTTATATACGTTGACGCGGAAGCGAGCTAGTCCCTTAATCCCATAAGAACAGTCTAGTTCCCAGTTTTGTTCTAGAGTTTTGCGCTGGGTATTATTTAACATACTAAAAATTAGTCTTTGACACTGTTCTGCTGTTAGTGGTTCGTGTTCCGTTGGAGTCAACTTTCCACTGATACGGATATATGGCGGTAAACCTGCTGAAATGTGTAAGTCCGAACCACCCGAGTTAATAACTTCTTCCATTAAGTCTTCAATCATTAATTCCATAAGTTAATCTCCTTGAAAGTTATGTTTGTAATTGGTAATTGGTGGTTGTTCGTTTTGACTTTTGACTTTTAACTTTTGACTTTTGACTTGCCCATTACCGATTGTCTAGTCACTAAATCGTGGAGTCATACAATAAGGACACTCAAACCACTCTGGTTGTAGCTCTGCATGACAAGTTTTACACTCTAATGAACTTTTACGTTTTGCTTTCAGTTCCGCTTCCAAACCAGAATCAGTGAAAGTGACGCGCTCTACTTCTTCCAAAGTCGTGTTACCTTGCATAACTAGCTCCAGACTATAAGCTAACAACGTTTTCATGCCCTCTTCTACGGCTGCTTCTTTAATCCGTTCGCTGGGCGCTCCTTCAGTAATTAAATTTTGTAGTCGTTCTGTAACGCGCATAACTTCATATACGCCACAACGCCCTTTATATCCAACGCCAGCGCATTTAGAGCAAAGTTGATTTTTAGCTTTAGCGGCTTGAATTTCTTCTAGCTCCAAAGATTTAGCTTTGTAAAGCGTTAGTTCGACATCTTTAGAACTCGCCAGTCCAAACCGAGCTAATTCCTCGGCACTGGGAGTATAAGGAATGCGACAATCAGAGCAGACGCGCCGCATCAAACGTTGAGCTACGACTCCTAGCAGCGCACCGGACACCATGAATGGTTCTACACCCATTTCGTCTAAACGAGAAATTGCCCCAGCAGCATCATTAGTGTGCAGAGTTGTCAATACCAAGTGTCCCGTTAGTGCTGCCTCAATAGCGGTTTTTGCCGTTTCCTTATCCCGAGTCTCACCAACTAGAATTACGTCTGGGTCTTGTCGTAGAAAAGCCCGCAAAATAGAAGCAAAATCCATTCCTTTTTCTCGAATCACCTGGACTTGCGTAATTCCTGGTAGAGAATACTCAATGGGGTCTTCAGCGGTGCTGATATTTACCCCTGGATCGTTGCGTTCTGCCAAAATTGAGTATAGAGTAGTCGATTTACCGCTTCCTGTCGGACCCGTAACCAAAAGCAGTCCGAACGGACGACTTGCCAAGTCCCTCACAATTTGCAGACTCTCTACATCGCTAATTAATTTGTCTAACCCAAGTTGGGTAGATGAGTTATCCAAAATCCGCAAGACAACTTTTTCCCCATAACGACTGGGTAGAGTGTTGACGCGAAAATCAACTTTTCGTCCTTCAAACACGCGGCGAATACGACCATCTTGGGGTGCGCGTCGTTCGGCAATATCCAATTCAGCAATAATTTTAAATCGAGCTGTCACAGCAGGAACGATTTGTTTGGGTAGGGGGTCAAAAGCCTGCCGCAATACTCCATCTCTACGAAATCGGACGCGCAAGTACTCTTCTTGGGGTTCAATGTGAATATCTGAAACTTTTTCTTGTAACGCTTTGATCAGAATTTTATTCACTAGGGCAATTACAGGAGCAGCATCCGCATCTTTGAGAGATGCACCTAAATCTGCGTCACCCTCCTCTGGTGCATCTTGTAAATCAAGTCCGTCTAACTCTACAGTGAAATCGACGGCATTAGCGTTATTTCTCTGAGTATCTGCCTGCTGTTTTTGTTTTTCTACATTTTCATCTAAATATTTAGAAAGAAGTTCTTGGAAGTCTTCTAGTGTAATGACCGTCCTTTGCAATCCAATATCGCGGGGGCGAAGAATACGGTTTAAATTATCTTGGGCATCCAAATTATCTGGATCGACCATTGCTATCAAAACGGACGGAGGCTCATCACTTTTTGATATAGGTAGCAGCCGATAGCGACGACAAATATCAATCGGGATTAAAGAATCAATCAACTCACCAACTTGACTAGTGCCAATCTGATTAATTTCTGGATCGAGAAACTCTACACCGTAGAGAATTTTTAGCTCGAATAGCTGTTGTTTTTTATATTGTCTAATTAAGTCTGGTGGCAGTTGTCGTCCAGTTATAGCTTCTAAAATCTCCGGTAGCGATCGCCCAGTCGAGCGACTTTCGCTCAAAGCCTGCTTCATCTGCTCTTTACTGACATACCCAGTCTCAACTACTTTGTTGCCAAAAGGAGACAAGTCATTTTTGACAATTAAGGCACGTCGCTGCATTGAAGAGGAGTAAGACATAATCGCTACTAAGATTTTGCATAATCAAGTATTCCCAAATAGAGTGTTCCCAAATCTCAAGAGAAATATTACAGAGGCGAGAAGCAGAAGAAGTCGGAATTCGGAAGCATCTAGCCACTAGCCACTAGCCACTAGTCACTGATGACTCTATTCCCCGTGCAACTGCGCCTGCAATTATTGCATCCTAGAAGAGGTAAGTTTGCGCATAGGCTGAAGGTTAGTGGCTGGAGTAAACCTCATATCTCTAGCCCCTTCCACATCTGCACAGTTGTTAGGATTTAGGATTGGGACATAATGATTGACGAAGAAAAGCAAACGGAAAACGCAGCTAACCAAGAACCACAACAGCAAACACAGCAAACAACGAACGAGGTAACAACCAAAACAATGAACTCAAATGCATTCGGAGAATTTGAAACACAGGCAAACGCTCCAGAGGTAGATGCTAACGTTGCATCGAACGAGAATCCAGTCGAAGTAGAAAAGCCTGATACCTCCTCCACCGCGCCTGAAGCCGATAATCGAGCTGCTTTGTTAGAAAAGGAGCGGGAGATCGAGTCGCTCAAAGCTAGCTTGGAGGAGCGTACCAGTCAATACATGCGCATGGGCGCGGATTTTGAAAATTTTCGCAAACGCACGCTCAAAGACAAAGAAGACTTAGAGCAAAAGATTAAACAGAACACTCTACAAGAAATTCTACCTGTGGTAGATAATTTCGAGCGGGCAAGAGCGCAGCTCAAACCGCAAACCGATGCTGAAATGAATCTTCACAAAAGTTATCAGGGAGTATACAAGCAACTGGTAGATTGCCTCAAGCGGCTAGGTGTTTCGGCAATGCGACCTGAAGGCAAGGAGTTTGACCCGAACCTACATGAAGCAGTCATGAGAGAACCGACAAGCGAGTACCCTGAAGGCACGGTGATTGAAGAATTGGTCAGGGGTTACTACTTAGGCGATCGCGTATTGCGCCATGCTTTGGTAAAAGTAGCTACTACCCCAGAAGAAATACCGTCAGAAACAGTAGTAGCAGAACCCCCACCCGAAGTTACAGAAAGTTGAGTGAAAAAATATCTTAGGAGTGAATGCATTGAGACAAATTCTGGGAAATATATCGTAGAGCCAATTTACTGCGTCGATCGCGATCTGGGACGACGCTACATCAATAAAAGCCACCTTACTGCTGAATATGGGAAAAGTTATTGGGATTGACTTAGGAACAACGAACAGTTGTGTTGCCATTTTAGAGGGCGGTCAACCATTGGTGATCCCCAATTCAGAAGGTGGACGAACAACTCCCAGCGTGGTTGGCTTTGGTAAAGCCAGCGATCGCTTGATCGGACAGTTGGCAAAGCGTCAAGCCGTCACGAATGCCGAAAACACTGTTTACAGTATCAAGCGGTTTATCGGACGGCGTTGGAACGAAACTCAAGCAGAACGCCAGCGCGTCCCCTACAAATCCGTTAGAGGACGCGACGACACTGTAGATGTCCAAATTCGCGATCGCACCTACACTCCCCAAGAAATTTCTGCCATGATCCTGCAAAAGCTCAAGCAGGATGCAGAAAATTTTTTGGGAGAAAGCGTAGACCAAGCAGTAATTACCGTACCAGCCTATTTTACCGATGCCCAGCGGCAGGCAACCAAAGACGCTGGAACGATCGCGGGACTGGAGGTTTTACGTATTATCAACGAACCAACAGCCGCCGCTTTAGCTTACGGCTTGGATAAGCAAGACCGAGACCAAACAATTCTCGTCTTCGATCTTGGCGGGGGTACTTTTGACGTTTCTATCTTGCAACTAGGGGACGGGGTATTTGAAGTTAAAGCCACCTCTGGCAACAATCAACTTGGCGGTGACGATTTCGATAACTGTATCGTGCGCTGGATGATTTCTTGCTTTCTAGACAATGAAGGTGTAGACCTGAGTACCGATCGCATGGCACTCCAGAGACTACGAGAAGCAGCAGAAAAAGCCAAAATCGAACTGTCTACCCTTGGCAGCACGACAATTAATTTACCTTTCATCACGGCTGATGCTACGGGACCAAAACACTTAGAACAAGAGCTAAGCCGCGCCAAGTTTGAAGAGTTGGTCTTGCCTCTGATCCAAGCCACGATCGAACCGATGGTGCAAGCCCTCAAAGACTGCGGTTTACGCCCCCCAGATATCGATAAGATCGTTCTTGTGGGTGGTTCCACCCGCATTCCAGCCGTGCAAAATGCCGTGCAAAACTTTTTTGGTGGCAGAACAGCCGAGCGATCGGTCAATCCCGATGAGGCTGTTGCACTAGGCGCGGCAATCCAGGGTGGAGTGTTGGGGGGCGAAGTAGAAGATGTCTTGCTACTGGACGTAACTCCGCTTTCTCTTGGAATTGAGACTTTAGGGGAAGTCTTTACAAAAATTATCGAACGCAATACAACCATTCCCACCAGTAAAGCGCAAATTTTCTCGACTGCTACCGACGGACAAACCTCTGTAGAAATCAAAGTTCTTCAGGGAGAAAGAGCGATGGCGCGGGACAACAAAACTTTGGGAAGTTTTGTACTCACTGGAATTCCTCCTGCTCCTAGAGGCACGCCCCAAATTGAAGTTGCCTTTGAAATCGATGTCAACGGGATCTTAAAAGTGGCAGCATCAGATAAAGGCACTGGCAGAGAACAATCTTTGCGGATCACGAACACGGGTGGATTGAGTGCAAGTGAAGTAGAACGGATGCGCCAAGAAGCAGAAATGTTTGCCGAGCAAGATCGAAAACGCTTGGAACTGATCGAACTGAAAAACCAAGCAGAACACTTGTTACAAAGTTATTTTGTGACGTTAAGAGATAATAAAGAGCTAATTACTGAAGAGTTTAAAACTCAGGCAGATGAAAAAGTTGCCGCACTCAAAACAGCCTTTGCTGACCCAGCTTCCACTGTTGAAGCGATCGAGCAAAGGCTGCAAGACTTCCAGCAAAACTTATTTGCTTTAGGAGCCAGCGTTTACGAACAAGCCCATCGCAGTAGCTCTTTTACTTCATCAGGTATGGACGACACCTTCACTTCTTCCTTTGGCGACGATAGTACGTATGCAGTAGACTACGAAGCAATTGAGGAGTAGTCATTGGTCATTGGTCATTGGTCATTAGTTGTTATTCTTCCCTACTCCCTACTCCCTACTCCCTGCTCCCTAACTCTAAAGGATCGGTTTTGCCACCTTGTTGAAAGTACGGTGATTTGTCTACAGTGATTATGGAACTTTAGTAACTAACGCTGAAACGCGATCGCCGCAGGACAGCAACAGATTCATCCCTCCTCTAACCACTAAACCAGCAGCGCTCTATGGCTCGTGACTATTACGAAATTCTGGGTGTTTCCCGCAGTGCGGATAAAGAAGAAATCAAACACGCCTATCGTCGCCTAGCTCGGAAATATCACCCCGATGTGAATAAGGAAACTGGAGCTGAGGAGCGGTTCAAAGAAATCAACCGAGCTTACGAAGTGTTATCGGAACCGGAAATGCGGGCGCGTTACGATCGCTTTGGCGAAGCTGGTGTCGCAGCTGGTGCTGGGGCAGCAGGTTTTCAAGACTTTGGCGATATTGGCGGTTTTGCTGACATATTTGAAAGCTTCTTTAGCGGTTTTGGTGGTGCGGGCGCTCAAGGTGGGACGCGGCGGCGGAGCGGACCAGTCCGTGGCGACGACCTGCGGCTAGATTTGAAGTTAGATTTTAGAGAAGCGGTCTTTGGCGGAGAGAAAGAAATTCGCATTTCTCACCTAGAAACTTGTGAAGTTTGTAGCGGTTCTGGTGCAAAGCCCGGAACTCGACCGCGGACCTGTACGACTTGTAGTGGCTCGGGTCAGGTAAGGCGCGTTACCCGCACTCCCTTTGGTAGTTTTACGCAGGTGTCTACTTGTCCCACTTGTAACGGTACGGGGCAGATGATTGAAGACAAGTGCGAGGCTTGCGATGGGAAAGGCGCGAGGCAGGTAACGAAGAAGTTAAAAATTACCATTCCCGCCGGAGTTGACAACGGTACGCGCTTACGTATTTCTGGGGAAGGTGATGCAGGCGATCGCAATGGTCCGCCAGGAGATTTATACGTTTACATCTTTGTCAACGAAGACGCAGAATTTCGCCGCGACGGGATTAACGTTCTATCAGAAATTAAACTCAGCTACTTGCAAGCAATTCTAGGCAGCCGCATAGAAGTTAATACGGTAGATGGTCCGACTGAATTGATCGTGCCTGCTGGTACTCAACCAAACACCGTGATGACTTTAGAAAATCACGGCGTGCCGCGCTTGGGTAATCCCGTCAGCCGAGGCGATCACCTCATCACAATCTCAATCGATATTCCCACCCGCATTACTCCTGAAGAACGAGAATTGCTGGAAAAGCTAGCTAAAATTCGGGGCGATCGCACTGGAAAAGGTGGTATAGAAGGATTTTTGGGAAATCTGTTCCACAAATGAATCAATCATTTTTGTCATCTGCCGATGCTCAACTCGATCTACGTGGTACTCCCTGCCCGATTAACTTCGTTCGCACTAAGCTACGATTGGAAAAAATGACTCCAGGCAGCTTGCTGGAAGTCTGGCTAGACCCAGGTGAACCAATCGAGCAAGTGCCGGATAGTTTGACAATGGCAGGATATCAGATCGAGCAAATTGAAGAACGCGACGGGTTTTTCGCGCTTCAGGTGAGACATCCTGTGAAGTGAGGGAGTCTTAAAGACGTTACATGTGTAGTGTAGAGACGTTACATGTAATGTCTCTACAGAAGTACAAAAATAGTGGAAAGGTTGTCAGTTATGCATGAGTAATTTGCCTAATTCTGAAAATCAACCGTTAGAGGACGCTGCACCTCTATTGGGTACGGTAGTAGCAGTACAAGCAAACTACTACTGGGTAAGGTTGGATGCTCAAGGTTCAGAATTAACTACCCCCTCAGCTCCCTCAGCTCTTCTTTGCACGCGGCGGGCGCGGTTGAAAAAGCTAGGACAGCAAGTCATGGTTGGCGATCGCGTTGTCATAGAAGAACCGGATTGGGCTGGTGGTCGAGGAGCGATCGGGGAAGTCTTACCCCGTCAAAGTCAGCTCGATCGTCCGGCGATCGCTAACGCGCAGCAAATTCTGCTCGTATTTGCCTTGGTAGAACCAGACCTTGACCCGTATCAATTGAGTAAGTTTTTAGTGAAAGCAGAGTCTACGGGGTTAGAAATTTGTCTGTGCTTGAATAAAAGTGACTTGCTCTCAGCCCAGCAGATTGATAATTGGCGCGATCGCTTGAAAAGTTGGGGCTATCAACCTTTATTTATCAGCGTCCATCAGGGGGTTGGGGTCGAGCGAGTTAGCCAGCACCTGCAAGCGAAAATTACCGTCATTGCTGGACCCTCTGGCGTTGGAAAGTCGAGTTTAATCAACATGCTAATCCCAGAAGCGGGGTTGCGAGTTGGAGAAGTATCGGGGAAGCTGTTGCGGGGTCGCCACACGACGCGGCACGTCGAACTGTTTGAATTGCTTACGGGCGGATTGCTAGCCGATACTCCTGGCTTTAACCAACCAGATCTCGACTGTACTCCAGAAGAGTTAGCAAGCTATTTTCCAGAAGCAAAAAAACGCTTAGCTGTTGCTAGTTGTCAGTTTAGCAATTGCTTGCACCGCGATGAACCGAATTGTGTTGTGCGGGGCGACTGGGAACGTTATCAGCACTATTTGGGCTTGTTAGAGGCGGCGATCGCCTATCAAGAACAGCTAGCTCGTCAAGCCAATCCCGAATCAAATGTGAAGCTGAAAACCAAACGGGGGAAAAGTCAGTACGAACCCAAACTAGAAACGAAAAAATATCGCCGCCAGTCTCGCCGGACGCAACAGCAATCTCTCCAGGAGTTATATCGAGAAGCAGAGGAATAGGGTCTAAAATTTAAAAAATATTAACTTAAAAAATTGGAGATTTTTATGGCTCCTAAAGTCGAAATCTACACCTGGAGATCCTGCCCGTTTTGCATTCGTGCCAAACAACTTCTTGCCAAAAAAGGTGTTGATTTTATCGAGTACAGTATTGATGGCGATGAAGCCGCTCGCAAACAGATGGCACAGAGAGCAAACGGTCGCCGTTCCGTACCCCAAATCTTTATCGACGATCGCCACATTGGGGGATGCGATGACATTTACGATCTGGATTTTCAAGGCAAGCTCGATCCGCTGCTAACCTCGGCTCAAGGAGCGTAAGCCATTGAATTTAAAACTAGCTTTTATTATCGACCCGATCCACAAACTCGATCCAGGTCACGATACGAGCGTTGCTTTGATGGAAGCAGCGCAAGCTTTAGGACATGAAGTGTGGATAACCCAAGCTAGCCTCTTGGGGGTAGCCGAAGGTAAGGCATGGGCTGTTTTAGAACGGTTACAACTGAAACCAGTGCAGTTGGTAGACGGGCGTTGGGTAGCGGAACTGGTTTGGTACGATTTGAGCGATCGCACCTGGACACCTTTAGAAAATTTTGATGCTGTCTTCATGCGGACAGATCCGCCTGTAGATATTCCCTACCTCTACGCTACTTACATTCTCGACTTCATCGACCAAAGCAAAACTCTAGTTGTGAATAATCCCCAAGGATTAAGGGCAGCAAATGAAAAAATGTTTGCCCTGCAATTTCCCCATTTGATGCCAGAGACGATTGTGAGTGCGGATAAAAAAGTGATTCGCCAATTTTTAGCAGCAAAAGAGGCAGCGATTCTCAAACCACTGGGACTTAAAGCAGGTGAAGGAATTATTTATCTCGAAGAAGGCGATCGCAATTTCAACTCAATTGTAGAAATTAGCACTTACCAGGGCAAAATGCCCGTGATGGTGCAAGAATTTATCCCTGCTGCGAAAGAAGGAGACAAGCGGATTATTCTACTCAACGGCGAACCCATCGGAGCTGTGAATCGAATTTCCACCAGCGATGACTTTCGTAATAACATGGCAGCTGGCGGTACGGTAGCCAAAACTGAAATTACAGACCGAGAACATCAAATCTGTAAGGATTTAGCTGTCAGCCTACAACAAAACGGCTTATATTTTGTTGGAATTGATGTTATCGGTGGCTATCTAACTGAAGTGAACGTCACCAGCCCTACAGGAATCAGAGAAATCGATAGGCTCAATGGAATTCGTCTGGGAGAAACGGTGATGCATTGGCTGGAGAAAGCCGTAGCACAAAATACGGGCGAATAGAATTCGCTTCTACACAAACAAAGCCTGCCTACGCAGGCTTGTAAAGTTCATGCAGGTAGACTTTGCTTTGTGTCGCTCTAAACTTTCAGTTTGAGAGCAATTCGCTACTCATCGTCAGCTTCCATTTCTTCGTCTTCATCTTCTTCGTGAGCTTTCACGGAGTTAGCTGAGACAACAGCGCCCATGTCAAGTTTTTCTCTGACCAGTTTCTGAATTTCCTGAGCGACCTCAGTATTTTCCTCCAAATACTTAATCGTATTGTCGCGACCTTGGGCAATGTTTTCGCCTTTGTAGCTATACCACGCACCTTTGCGCACAATTACGCCTGTTTCTTCGGCAATGTCTACCATACAACCTAATGTAGAAATGCCTTTGCCGAAGATAATATCAAACTCGGCGATCCGAAATGGAGGTGCAACTTTGTTTTTAGCAACTTTGACTTTAACGCGGTTGCCGAATTCTTCCGTTCCCTTTTTCAAAGTTTGAATTCGGCGAATATCTAACCGCACGGAAGCGTAGAACTTAAGGGCATTACCTCCAGTTGTTGTCTCTGGGTTGCCATAAGTCACGCCAATCTTTTGTCGTAGCTGGTTGAGGAAAATTACGGTACAACCAGATTTACCAATGTTACCCGTGATTTTTCTTAAAGCTTGGCTCATCAAACGCGCTTGCAATCCGACGTGGGCATCTCCCATTTCGCCTTCAATCTCGGCACGAGGAACGAGTGCAGCGACGGAATCTATAATCACAACATCAACCGCAGCCGATCGCACCAACTGATCGACAATTTCTAGACCCGCTTCACCAGTGTCTGGCTGGGAAACGAGGAGATTCTCAATATCTACGCCCAGAGCCGCTGCGTAGGTGGGGTCGAGGGCGTGTTCTGCGTCCACAAAGGCAGCAATCCCACCTGCTTTTTGAACTTCCGCGATCGCGTGGAGTGCTACTGTCGTTTTACCAGAACTCTCGGGACCGTAGATTTCTATTACCCGCCCTTTGGGTAAACCGCCGCCTAGAGCTAAGTCCAGCGTCAACGAACCGCTAGAAATAGTTTCCACGCGCATTCGGGTCGCATCTCCCAAGCGCACGATCGCCCCTTTGCCGAAATTGCGTTCGATTTGATTTAGTACTAGATTCAGGGCTTTTTGCTTGCCAGCAACATCATTGTTAATAGCCATTCGCGCCTCTAGGATAGGAGGTGTAAAAACTTTTACTTAACTAGTTTGAACTAGTGCAGATATACTATTTTAGTAGATTTATCCAGCACAGCATAGCATATGTAAGAATTCGGAATTCGGAATTTGGAATTCGGAATTAGCGATTAATCGCTGTTTTATGGCTTTTATCTCATTTAAGAGCAGTTTTTCGCGTATTTCCTCTTGATTTTGGTGTTTTCTCTTAGCTACTTGCATGGATATGATTTTGGTCACGCATAGACGCTTGAAGAGCGGCTTCTCGTAGAGTAGACGCTAAGGCGCGAAGAAGAAAGCTAAGAAGAGATCTTCTGTCCCGTTTGTCTCCCTTGCCCCCAACTTACGACTTACGACTTACGACTTTTCCCCCACTCCCCATGTCCTATACTTTCGAGTCCCAACTAGAAGAGGCTGTCATCTCGGTGGCTGGTCTAACCTCATATATTCAATTATTGCTCGAACATGATGAAGTACTGCGGCAAGTTTGGGTTGTGGGGGAAGTTTCGAGTCTCAACCACCACCCCAAGGGCGTGTTTTTGACGCTGCAAGACCCAGAGACAAAAGCTGAGATTAAGTGTGTGGTTTGGAATAGCCAGTTGTCGCGCTTGGCTCAACTACCAGTACAAGGGGAGCAGATCGTAGTTTTGGGTAGTATTCGCTTGTATCCCCAACGGGGACAATACCAACTAACAATATGGCAGGTTTTACCGGCGGGAGAGGGGTTGCTGGCGTTGAGACTGCGGCAGTTGCGCGATCGCCTGGAGGCAGAAGGATTATTCGATCTAGAACGCAAGAGAACTCTACCAGTCCATCCCCAAGCGATCGCCGTTGTCACCTCACCAACAGCAGCAGCTTGGGGCGATATTCAAAAAACGCTCAAACGCCGCTATCCTGGTTTGTTCGTCCTGTTTTCGCCTGCTACCGTGCAAGGAGAGCAAGCGCCGACATCCATAGTAAAGGCGATCGAGCGCGTGGAAAGAGACGGACGGGCGGAGGTATTGGTTCTTACCCGTGGTGGGGGCGCAGTAGAGGAGTTGGCTTGCTTTAACGACGAACGAGTCGTGCGGGCAGTAGCTGAGTGTTCTATGCCCGTGATTACGGGAATCGGGCATCAACGGGACGAGACTTTAACAGATTTGGTGGCTGATGCGTGCGCCCATACCCCCACAGCAGCAGCGGAACTCGTCGTCCCAGATTTAGCGATTGTGTATGCCGAGCATCGGCAGAGGATAGAGACGTTACAGGCAGTTGTACAGCAACAATTAAATGTAGCAGGCGATCGCTACTATTCTCTCAGCAGTCGGTTGGGGCGTTTGCGCTTAGACCGAGAAATTCAGCGCGAGATTGAGTTTTTAAATTGGAAAAAGCAGCAGTTAATTCAGGTCACTCAACAGCGATCGCAAAAAGCACGGCAACACTGTCATTTATTAGCACAGAAACTTACTAGCCTCGATCCTCATGCAGTATTGAAACGGGGTTACGCTGTAGTTCGACAAGAAAACGGTGCGATCGCTCGTTCGGCTGCTCAGTTAGCGCCAGGACAAGAGTTATTAATTCAGCTCAGTCAAGGAAAAATCAAAGTTAAAGTTATCGAGAATTCTCAATCTGAAATCTAAAATTCTTAGCCCTACAGACAAAAGCCACTGACACAGGTTAAAACTTTCTACAGTATGTTGAGTTCGTGTAGATGAACTTAGTTATTGTCGTCACGAATTTCGTTCGCTGAGGAAGAAGTATTGTATGAGAATTTCCGCAAAATTACGTAAATTGATTTGGTTGTTAATTTTATTTATATGGGTAGCTTTAGCAGCAATTTTTCTAGTACCGCAATTAACTCTAAAGTTTACAGAAACAACACTTTCGCGATCGGTAGATACAGCTAGCCCTAATATCCCTAAAACTGATTCGTCAGTACCATCTATTTCTTCATCACCTGTAGCGACTACCAACTCTATTAAATCAACACATGTAGAAACTACTAATGTCATCAAACCAATTATCTTTGCTAGTAATGCAATCGATCGCAAGCCAATAAAAAAAGTTTTTCCGAGTGATTTTATCTCAGCTAATGTTAAAACTCAATATGGCGCAAAAGGTGATGGTGTTACAGATGATACAGCGGCAATTCAAAAAGCTCTAGATGACGAACGCGACGAAGAACAAGATTATTTTGGCAAGCCAAAAGCTCTGTATTTTCCGGCTGGAACTTATTTAATCAGCAATACTTTAACTTGGAAGGGTTGCTGTATGAGTTGGCAGGGACAAGGGGCAGAAATTAGTATTATTAAACTCAAAGACAAGACGAAAAGTTTTGGCGATCGCAATGCTCCTAAACCAGTCATACAGACTATAGATGGTAATATGTCATTTCGCCAAAATATTACAGATTTGACAATAGATACGGGAAAAAATAATCCAGGGGCGAGCGGGATAGACTATATTTCTAATAATTTTGGTTCTCTGTGGAATGTTTCAATTCGCTCTGGTGACGGACAAGGAAAAGTTGGTTTAGATATGTCGAGACAATGGGCTGGACCTTGTTTAATTAAAAATGTTCAAATTCATGGATTTGACTACGG
>NZ_JBOFLP010000233.1:0-16247 GCF_051657925.1 Chroococcidiopsis sp. | reverse complement strand
TCCCGACTCCTGACTTCCTGACAAAATCGATCTTTCCCACTTTTGAATTGATCCCGAATCGATGTAGCATAATTCCAAGTTGATAGCAAACTCAGATAATTCCGCCTAGAGGAAACATGGTATTGTCAGTTAACGAGCGGACGTTTACAAAAGAAGTTTTAGAATCTTCAGTTCCAGTTTTAGTCAATTTTTGGGCTCCCTGGTGTGGGTTGTGTCATTTAATCCAACCTGTACTATCAGAGTTTCACAAACATGGTAGCCAGCACGTCAAGATAGTGGGCGTAAATGCCGATGAAAATTTTAGATTATCCAACACTTATCGACTTACAACCTTGCCTACACTGATTTTGATTGAGAAAGGTATTGTCAGACAGCGATTAGATCGCCTACACAGTCGAGATGAACTTCGGCAAGTACTAAAGTCAATTCAGTACGACTACGCTAACTCCGTTCGACTTGAAATAGGGGCTAGGAGTTAGGAGCGAGGAGCGAGGAGTGAGGAGCGAGGGAAAAAAGACAAGGGGGACAAGGGAGAGCGCTCTCGAAAATTCTTCGAGTGTCCTCCCACACTTTCCACACTTCCCACACCCCACACCCTACACCCTACACCCCTTCTTTTGTCCTCCCACACCTCCCACACTTCCCACACCCTACACCCCTTCTTTCCCTCGCTCCTCACCCCTTACTAAAGCTAAAGTCATAGTAAATTTTCCCCATCTAGGTTCTCTCAGGTGGGGTATTTTCCGATCGGAGCCATGTGTCACAATTGTTAACAGTTTGGAGCAAACGATTAGTTGTCAGAAGTTATTTATCATCGATTGTTTGTAATCAATTCCATACAAATGACCAATGACCAATGACAAATGACCAAAAAGCTAATAGCTTCATTAAGTTAGTAGTAAAGTTCTCAAAGTAGGCGCAAGTGATGGAAGCTATCTATCAATATGCCTGGCTGATTCCGGTATTACCTCTGGTCGGGGCGATGCTGGTCGGTCTGGGGTTAATATCGGCAAATCAGGCGACTAACCGCCTGCGGCAACTCAATGCTGTATTTGTCATCTCTTTAATGGGAGCAGCAACGGCACTGTCTTTCGCGATTCTTTGGAGTCAAATCCAAGGACACGCGCCCTATACCAGAACCCTGGAATGGGCAGCAGCCGGAAATTTCCATTTAAGTATGGGATATACGATCGACCATCTGACAGCCATGATGTTGGTGGTAGTAACTACGGTAGCTTTTTTAGTCATGGTGTATACCGATGGCTACATGGCTCACGACCCAGGTTACGTGCGCTTTTACTCCTACCTGAGCTTGTTCGGTTCTTCCATGCTCGGTCTGGTTGTCAGCTCCAATATCATCCAAATTTACATTTTCTGGGAACTAGTGGGGATGTGTTCGTACCTGCTAGTTGGGTTCTGGTACGATCGCAAGGCAGCAGCAGATGCTTGTCAAAAAGCATTTGTGGTCAACCGTGTCGGTGACTTTGGTTTGCTGTTGGGCATTTTAGGGCTTTACTGGGCAACTAACAGCTTTGAGTTTGGCGAAATTGGCGAACGGCTGCAAACTCTGGTGGAATCGGGTTCTATCAGCAGTTTCTTGGCAGTTGTGTTTGCCGTTTTGGTGTTCTTAGGACCAGTTGCTAAGTCAGCTCAGTTTCCCTTGCATGTCTGGCTACCAGACGCAATGGAAGGTCCCACACCCATTTCAGCTTTGATCCACGCGGCGACGATGGTGGCGGCTGGGGTGTTTTTGATCGCTCGGATGTATCCCTTGTTTGAAGGCATCCCAGCAGCAATGAATGTCATTGCTTATACTGGGGCGTTCACGGCATTTTTAGGGGCGACGATCGCAATTACTCAAAACGACATTAAGAAAGGCTTGGCTTATTCCACCATCTCCCAATTGGGTTATATGGTGATGGCAATGGGTTTAGGCGCGTATGGCGCGGGATTGTTCCACTTAATGACCCACGCTTACTTCAAAGCAATGCTCTTCCTTGGCTCCGGTTCGGTCATCCACGGCATGGAAGCTGTTGTCGGTCACGACCCCGTTTTGGCGCAGGATATGCGACTCATGGGAGGATTGCGGCGCTATATGCCTGTGACAGCAATTACCTTTTTAATTGGCTGTTTGGCAATTTCGGGAATTCCGCCTTTTGCTGGTTTTTGGTCGAAAGACGAGATTCTAGGGGCAGCTTTTGCCACGAATCCTTTACTTTGGGGTGTAGGCTACCTGACAGCAGGAATTACGGCTTTCTACATGTTTCGGATGTATTTCTCGACATTTGAAGGGAAATTCCGAGGCAATGAGATGGAAATTCGCCACGAACTCAAATCGGCAGCCCTCGTACCTAATTTTGGTCCAGGGGCAATGGATACGCGAGAGTTGGCAGCAACCGCCAGCAGCCACGACAGTCACGACCACGGACACAGCGAACATCCCCATGAGTCCCCATGGACGATGGCTCTACCTTTAGTAGTCCTATCTATACCGTCGATGCTGATTGGTCTGGTGGGTACGCCGTTTGCTAATTACTTTGAGGAATTTATCTATCCTCCCAGCGAAACTGCAGCTATGGCGATGGAGAAAGCTGCCGAGTTCGAGCCAACAGAATTCTACACTTTGGCAGGGGCTTCGGTAGGGATTTCTTTGATAGGAATTACTTTGGCTTCGTTGATGTATTTGTGGCGCAAGATCGATCCTGCCGCGATCGCTGCCAAAATTCAACCGCTTTACGAGCTATCGCTTAACAAGTGGTACTTTGACGACATCTACTACAAAGTGTTCGTCCTGGGTAGCCGTCGCCTAGCCCGTCAAGTGATGGAAGTCGATTATCGTGTCGTTGATGGTGCGGTGAACCTCACGGGCTTCTTCACGCTGATTAGCGGTGAAGGCTTAAAATACCTAGAAAACGGTCGCGCCCAATTCTATGCCTTGATTGTGTTTGCCGCAGTTCTCGGTATGGTAATCGTGTTTGGCGTAACTTAATTCAGGGGCGAGGAGCGAGGAGTGAGGGGCTAGAGAAAGAGGACAAGGAGGACAAGGAGGACAAGAAGGACAAGAAGGACAAAATTCTTCCCCCTCTCCCTTGTCTCCCCCCTCTCCCTTGTCTCCCCACTCCCACTCTCCCACTCCCTACTCCTTATTCCCTAGTGAGAGATGAATACAGCTAATTTTCCCTGGCTGACAATTGTAATTCTGTTTCCAATCGTTGCCTCGCTATTCATCCCGCTACTGCCACCTTCTAAAGAAGGCTCGACGGGACGCTGGTATGCTCTGGTAGTGGGACTAATTGATTTTGCAATTATCGTTTACGCATTCTACACTCAGTACGATCTGGCTAATCCAGAGTTGCAATTGGTGGAAAGGTACGCCTGGGTTCCCCAATTAGACTTGAATTGGTCAGTGGGGGTCGATGGTTTGTCGATGCCCTTAGTGATTTTGACAGGGTTTATCACGACGCTGGCAACTCTGGCGGCTTGGCCCGTAACTTTAAAGCCACGTCTGTTCTACTTTCTGTTGCTGGCAATGTATGGCGGACAAATTGCTGTATTCGCCGTGCAGGATATGTTGTTGTTCTTCCTGGTGTGGGAACTAGAACTGATTCCTGTCTACTTGCTGCTAGCAATCTGGGGTGGTAAGAAACGGCAGTATGCTGCAACCAAATTCATTTTGTACACTGCTGGCGGGTCGCTATTTATTTTGGTAGCTGGTTTGACGATGGCATTTTACGGCGATACAGTCACGTTTGATATGCGATCGCTGGCTGCTAAAGATATTCCCCTTAACTTTCAGCTTTGGCTGTATGCGGCTTTTCTGATTGCCTACGGCGTAAAATTACCAATCTTCCCGTTACACACTTGGCTACCAGATGCCCACGGTGAAGCGACAGCCCCAGTACATATGTTGCTGGCTGGTATCCTGCTGAAAATGGGTGGCTATGCCCTGATTCGGATGAATGCGGGGATGCTTCCCGATGCTCATGCTTTCTTTGCCCCTGCGATGGTAATTCTGGGGGTAGTAAATATCATCTACGCTGCTTTAACATCTTTTGCCCAGCGGAACTTGAAGCGCAAAATCGCTTATTCTTCAATTTCTCACATGGGATTTGTGGTCATTGGGATCGCTTCCTTCACCGATTTAGGATTGAATGGCGCAATTTTACAAATGATTTCTCACGGGATGATTGGCGCGAGTCTATTCTTTCTCGTCGGAGCAACATACGATCGCACCCATACCCTAATGCTGGATGAAATGGGTGGTGTCGGGCAACAGATGCGGAAGATTTTCGCCATGTGGACGACTTGTTCGATGGCATCTTTGGCGCTGCCAGGTATGAGCGGTTTTGTTGCAGAATTGATGGTGTTTGTGGGCTTTGCGACTAGCGATGCTTATAACCCCACTTTCAAAGTGATTATCGTCTTTCTGATGGCAGTCGGTGTTATCTTGACTCCGATTTATCTCCTTTCCATGCTGCGAGAGATTTTCTATGGGCAAGAAAACAAAGAATTAACTTCCCACGAAGCCTTGATCGATGCCGAACCGCGAGAAATATTTATTATCGCTTGTCTGCTAGTACCGATTATTGGTATCGGTCTTTACCCGAAAATGCTGACTCAAATGTACGATGCGACAACTATAAAACTGACAGCTCATTTAAGGGAATCAGTGCCAACATTGGCAGAACAAAAGCTAACGCCAGCTGTATCTTTGAAAGCGCCTCAATTGGCGATCGATTAGTTGGCTTGTACGAAATTTTTTTCAGCCCTTGCCGCGTTGTAGGCAGGGGTATTTTATTTGCTATTAATTTGCTATTAATTACTTTTCTATTTCTGTCGATTGTTACTTCTCAGGTAAACGTTCGATCGGGAATGTGAGGCGGCTTCATTGCATATAATCTTCAGTATCTTATGGAATTAATCCTAAAATGCAAATTGAACCATACGATCCACGCCATCTTGATGCCGTTGTTCGTCTTTCGCTTCGGGCATGGACTCCAGTGTTTGATTCGATTCAGAACGTGATGAACGCTGATGTTTACCAGGTATTCTATCCCGATGATTGGCGCGTGAGCCAGCAAAAAGCTGTCGAGGATGTCTGCGTTACGGAAGACACAAACGTATGGGTGGCAATCGATTCAGGTTCTACCGTGGGCTTTGTAGCTGCGAAACTAGACTCCGAGTCCAGCATGGGTGAAATCTACATGGTTGCTGTCGATCCAGACTTTCAAGGTCGCGGTATTGGCACTGTTCTGATAGAATTTGCTATCGATTGGATGAAAGATGCTGGAATGTCTGTTGCTATGGTCGAAACTGGAGGCGATCCTGGTCATGCCCCAGCACGTCACACCTATGAAAAGCTTGGTTTCGGGCTATTACCGATCGCTAGGTATTTCAAGAAATTGTAAATGCTGAGGGTATTGAGAAAATAACAAGAAACATAGTTATTTGCAAGAAATGCAAGGTTTCAAAGTTAAAACATATCTAATTTGTGAAATGTCTACTAACAGTTTTTATGATAGTAGTAAGGTGGGCAATGCCCACCTTACATTTGAATCTCGCTAATTGAGCGTGAATTTTTAAAAGTTAAAATTTCGATCTACTCTCTTATTAAAAGAGAAATTTCCTGTACTGTAAAAGAAGAAATCTACAACTACAGGAGTGCAACTGATGTTTCAGATCGGCTCTCTTTTCTGCTCGTTCGTTGGTTCTATTGGCGGTTCGTTGGTTGGGTCAGTTGCGGGGGCAATTGTAGGAGGCATTGGTGGTTCGATTGGTACGGCACTCCTTGGCTCTTTAGTTGGTTCTCTGGCGGGATCGGTAGTCGGATCGCTGCTGGGGGCTGTTGTTGGTTCGGTTGTGGATTCAGCTATGGATAGACTCTGGGACGAACTCACCGAACAACAGAGAGATATGTATCCGATGAAGTCTGCTGCGGTTTAATTTAAATATTTAATGGGAAAAACGTTCTAATCCCGCTAGCGTATGGGCATAGGGGGTTTCGTGCAGGTGTGCCTTACCGACAGAGCCAAATAGGTGCAGTTTTTCGGCAATTACATCCTGCATTGCCGCGATTGCAACGCCTGCCATATCGAGTAAGTCGCTGCCATTACTCGCACAAACTTCCGATTTGAGCGATCGCATATAAGCTTGTCGCACTTCAGTATTGACGTTAAATTTACACACGCCTAATTGGATGGAACGGCCGATCATCCATGCTGGTAGTCCCGACGCGCCATGCAAGACGAGGGGAATATCAATTAAGCGGCGAATGCGAGCAAGGCGATCGAAATCCAAACGGGGTGGATTTTTATATTCTCCGTGAACGTTACCAATTGTTACCGCTAAGGCATCTACCCGTGTTGTAAGCACAAATTCAACTGCTTGCGCTGGGTCGGTCATTTTGGCTTCTTTTTCCGCAATAGTTAAGCCATCTTCAGTACCGCTGATGCGACCAATTTCAGCTTCAACAATTGCGCCGCGTGTATGAGCAAGCTGCGTCATTTCCCGTGTAAATGCCATATTTTCTGCATATGGTAAATGAGAGCCATCCGCCATAATCGAGTTCATACCTGCGGTGAGGGCTTGGCGAATATCGTTAGCGTTGGTACTGTGGTCGAGATGAACGGAAATAGGAACTGTAGCAGCGCGTGCGGCTTCCAGGCACATTGCTACTAAAGCCGATCGACCAAACTTTAAGGCACTGGGATGGATCTGCAACATAGCAGCACTACGATTTGCCTCGGCTGCACTCACTACTGCTTTTACTCCCTCCAAGTTATAGATGTTAAAGGCTCCGATCGCGTAAATATTCTGCCGTGCTGTTTGGAGGAGTTCTTGGGTAGAAGCAAGCATATTTAAAATTGAAGGGGCGGGTTTTTTTGAATATACCTGTAGATGAACAAATAATACTGTGGATAAACCCGTCCGTACAGTCGTAGGGGCGGGTTCACCCAAAATCTTGGTCGAAGTCACAGTTAATGGGTAAACTCGCCCGTACAACCGTCAAAAAATCAATTGAATTTCATCAAGTTGGGAAATCGCCACGTCTGCTGCTTCTAAATGGGCGGCTTCTGGTCTGCCCCAACAGATGCCGATACAACCCGCTGCCCCTGCGTTGCGCGCCATTTCAATATCAGCGGCAGAATCTCCTACCATGAGGGTGTTGCTGGGTGCGACATCCAAGACTTGACAAGCTTGCAAAAATAGTGCGGGATCTGGTTTACTTACACCAGCATCTACACCCATTTGTAGCTGTACGTAAGCTTCTAGTTGATGGCGCTGGACGAAGGCACGGACTCGTTCTGTAGAAGCGGCGGAAAGAATTCCCAGTTTAATTCCCGCATCGCTGAGATATTTTAATACTTCCAAACTGCCTACAAATAGGGGGGAAGGGGCAGTACCAATATACCGATCGGCTTCCTCAAAGGTACGACGGGCGATCGCCAAGGACTCGAACCAACTGCGCCCAGTCTCGGCAATATAGGCAGCTGCGGCAATTTCTGTTTCTCGCCGACTGCCCACGGCTAAAAGTCCTGTCGGATCGAGGCGATCGCCATTAATCCCAAATGCCATCAGCAGGGGTTCGCCAATCCCAGGAATTTGGGCATCGATCAGGCGCGATCGCTTTTGTCCTAAATTGCGTAAATACTCTTCAGAATTTTCTAGCGTGCCATCTTTATCGAAGACAATTGCTTGGATATTACTGAAGCGCTTGTCTTTACATTGAATTGTTACCATATTCGTGTTAACTGACGCTTCTATCTAAGCGCTGCCATACTGCTAGTGAGATGAGCATCATTTTACGACAAGCACGCCTAGATGAGCGTGCTGAAATCGAACGATTAATTGCTGCATCTGCACGGCGTTTGAGTCGAGCAGATTATACTGACGAGCAGATTGAGGCGGCGATCGCTGCGGTTTTTGGTGTCGATACAGATCTGATTGTAGATGGTACGTACTTTGTTGCCGAGGCTGGAATATTAGTGGGATGCGGTGGTTGGAGTAAACGCAAAACACTATTTGGCGGCGATCGCTATAGCGATCGCGAGTCAGGCTATCTCGATCCCAACTGCGACGCGGCAAAAATTCGGGCTTTTTTCGTGCATCCCGACTGGGCAAGACAAGGCATCGGCAGAGCAATTTTACAACGATGCGAACTGGAAGCTCAAGCCAGTGGTTTTCGATCGCTGGAATTGATGGCAACCTTACCAGGGGTAAAGCTATATCGAGCATACGGGTACACGGGTAGCGATCGCGTTGCCTATACAATTGGCAACGGAGTCAGCATTGAGTTTGTTCCCATGAGCAAAACAATCGTGCAACTGTAGGGGCGGGTTTACCAACCATTTCCAACTAAAACAAATACTTCAGGCAAACCCGCCCTCCGAGATCTGGTAATTTGGTAGGGGTGTACAACTGTGCGCCCCTACTGCCTGTGATTCCAGCGATTCGCCACGAAAAAAGATCGCCACAAAAAAAGAGGGTTTAACCCTCTTTCATATAGAAACGTCAAATATAACGCCTCTACATTGAATTGCTAAATATTCTTACTCAACTGCTGCTGGCAAATCCTCATCAGATGCTGGCAATTCCTCAGCATCGGTAGCAACAGGTTCTTCGGTATCGACAGCAACAGGCTCTTCGGTAGCCACTGGAATCTCTTCTTCCACTGCTACTGGTTCTTCTACCTCAGCAGGAGCATTTAAATCAATTCCTTGTTGCTTAGCTGCCATCTGTTCGCGATATCTTGCAGCCATTTCTTCTGCTTTATCGTAAACCAAGTCGCGGTTCTTGATCATGTCGCCTGGTTCTGGCTCTAGCTGTTTTGTAGACAGAGAAATCCGACCCCGTTCGGCATCCAAGTCAATGATCATGACTTTGACTTCATCGTTGACGTTGAAGACGCTGTGAGGTGTATCGATGTGGTCGTGGGAGATTTCCGAGATGTGCAGCAGACCGCTGACACCGCCAATATCGATAAATGCACCGTAAGGCTTGATCCCGCGTACCGTACCGATGACGACTTCGCCAACTTCCAAGCGGTTCATCTTGCGCTCGACTAAAGCGCGACGGTGTGAAAGTACCAGACGGTTGCGGTCTTCATCAACTTCTAGAAACTTTAATGGTAGCTCCTCGCTGACCAACTCTTCTTTAGGCTTACGAGTGCTGATGTGGGAACCAGGAATAAATCCGCGCAGACCTTCGATTCGCACGAGTGCGCCGCCGCGGTTTGTAGCGAATACGAGCGATCGCACCGTTGCATCTTCGTTTTGTAACTGTCTGACGCGCTCCCAAGCTCGCATATACTCGATGCGGCGAATCGAAAGCGTTAGCTGTCCGTCTTCATTTTCATCGGTAAGAATGAAAAACTCCCGCGTTTCGTTGGGCTGCAAAACTTCTTCTGGAGCATCCACCCGATTTATCGACATTTCCTGAATGGGAATGTAGGCAGCGGTCTTAGCACCAATGTCAATCAGAGCGCCCCGTGGCTCCATGCTAAATACCGTACCAGCTACGATGTCGCCAGGGCTGAAGTGGTAATCGTATTTGTCGAGTAAAGCCGCGAAATCTTCGTGAGTAAAGCCTATTTCTGTAGTAAGTGTTTTCTGATTGACCATGCTGGTTGTTTCCTGGGAATAGTCTCCGAAAGGTTTTTCCTCCTCTCGATGTATATGCAAGGCGAGCGTAGGCAGATTACACCTACATCTCTGATTCCATCCTAACGTAGGAGAAGTTAATCTAAACGCAATTGTAAGTACAGACTCACAATTATAACTGAGCTTTGTGAATAAATTTACTGAAATTCTTTAGATGTAGTTCGAGTCGATAGAGTTTGAGTTATGGATACGATGGAATTCAAGCTAGTAATGTCATTGCACCCCCGAGCAGAAAAGTGCTTGTTGTAAGTGTTTATTGCAAGTCAACAGTATACAATCCTGCTCTGGCGATCGCGATAAAATCTCTCAATCGGCGATCGCCACAGTATGAGCTGGGGATTCATGGCACTGGCAATATTCATCTTCAATCGGGATATTATTTGGAGCTTCCTGACGCGACAGATCGTCCAAAGTTTCGACAAAATCTTTCATAGTTTGAAATTGGCGATAAACAGAAGCAAAACGCACGTAGGCAACTTCGCTCTCGCATCGCAAGTGTTTGAGGACTAATTCGCCAATTTCCAGACTGCTAACTTCCCGTGAGACACGTTGTTGCAGTTCTGCTTCAATTTCATCAACGATCGCTTCCATCCGCAAAGCCGAAATTCCCGTTTTCTCGCAAGCACGGACAATTCCCCGTAAAACTTTAGAGCGATCGAATAACTGGCGATCGCCATTTTGTTTCAGAACGGTAATTGGAACAAATTCAATCCGCTCGTAAGTTGTAAAGCGGCGATGACAGCGCAAACATTCCCGTCGCCTGCGGATACTTTGTCCCGCTTCAGCAGAACGCGATTCTAAAACGCGATTGTCTGGATGCTGGCAGAAAGGGCATTGCATGGCGAGGAGTTGGGAGTTAGGGGTTAGGGGTTAGGGAAAGATAAGGGGGACAAGGAGGATAAGGGAGCAATTCACGCATTTAACATTTCCCTACTCCTTACTCCCTGCTCCCTTTATTCACTGACAACTAATAAAGGAATATCCGCTGCTATCAAGGACGATAACAGCGGTGGAAAATGGATATGATTTGGCTATTTTTAGCGAATTAAGCCGAAAAAATTTACTTTTTCTCAATGCGAGGTGGTTCGCGAAAAGCTATGGCAAAGAATAGAGTACCAATAGCCAGCGCGAGAATCAAAATGTAAGCAACGCTTTCCATGTCAGTATTCCCTAAGACTTCCTTCTTACTGATAGTTTATCAATCAAAAGAAAAGAACGGTTACATTAACTGCTAGAAAAATTGTTTCCCGACAATATATTTAACCGTTCTTAACAACTGACCTCAGTTTAGGCTTCCTTACGGCGAGTGGTCTTGTCACCCACTTTCTGGAACAGCCCCCATTCGACTTGTTCTTCCAGATCTGCCTCGACTCCTGCGAATACATCGCGGAAGATCGTGCGAGAACCGTGCCACAAATGACCGAAGAAGAATAGCAAGGCAAAGGTAGCGTGAGCAAAGGTGAACCAACCTCTAGGGCTAGTACGGAATACGCCATCAGGCTTAGCAAGTGCTAGATCGCCAAATCTGGTGCTTTGATCGCCGTCAAAATTGATGATTTCGCCACCTTGAGCTTTACGAGCATACTTCTTCACGTCGGCTGGGTCGGTGAAGGTTTGACCGCCCAACTCACCGCCATAGAAGCTGACAGTTACGCCAGTTTGCTCGAAGCTATACTTGGATTCTGCCCGCCGGAAAGGAATATCAGCGCGGACAACACCGTCTTTATCTGTTAAAACAACAGGGAAAGTTTCAAAAAAGTTAGGCAGACGACGAACTTCTAATTCTCGTCCTTCTTTATCCTTGAATACGGGGTGTCCTGCCCAAGATAGAGCAATACCGTTGGTCTTATTCATCGGACCGACGCGGAACAAACCACCTTTAGCGGGGCTGTTACCTACGTAGTCGTAGAACGCCAGTTTTTCTGGAATTTCCGACCAGGCTTCAGACAAGCTCTTACCCTCAGCCACGCTAGCTTGCACGCGGCGGGTCATTTCTTGTTTGAAGTAGCCATCATCCCACTGATAGCGGGTAGGACCAAACAGTTCAATTGGAGTTGTGGCGTTACCGTACCACATCGTCCCTGCTACAACGAAAGCAGCGAAGAAGACGGCAGCAATACTGCTAGAAAGCACGGTTTCGATATTCCCCATCCGTAGAGCTTTGTAGAGCCGTTCGGGAGGTCGGACTGTTAAGTGGAATAAACCAGCAATAATACCAACAACACCCGCAGCAATGTGGTGAGCCACCACGCCGCCAGGATTAAACGGGTTAAAACCTGCTGGTCCCCATTCCGGCGCGACTGCTTCTACGTGTCCGGTGATGCCGTAGGGGTCAGAAACCCACATCCCTGGACCAAATAGTCCGGTGAGGTGAAAAGCACCAAAGCCAAAGCAAAGTAGACCAGACAAGAATAAATGGATACCAAACATTTTTGGCAGGTCTAGAGCAGATTCGCCCGTGCGGGGGTCCTGGAAGAGTTCCAAGTCCCAATAAACCCAGTGCCAGCAAGCAGCTAGGAATAATAAACCGGAAAGAACGATGTGAGCGGCAGCAACGCCCTCAAACGACCAGAAACCAGGGTCGTAGCTGGGAGCGCCCATGACGTTCCAGCCACCCCAAGAGCCAACTACACCCAAGCGTGACATGAAGGGCAGTACGTACATACCTTGCCGCCACATGGGGTTTAATACTGGATCGCTGGGGTCGTAAATAGCTAGTTCGTATAGAGCCATCGAACCAGCCCAGCCTGCAACTAGTGCTGTATGCATTAAATGTACAGCAATCAACCGCCCTGGGTCGTTCAGGACGACTGTGTGTACTCTGTACCAAGGTAGTCCCATCGACTACGCTCCTCCTCGATGAGTTATTTCTACAGGATAATTTTTCGGCTTTTTGTTATTGCCATCAACCGAGCCTTACTAGATCTGGATCTGGACGATCCAGCTGACTTGTAAAATTCAGCAATGGTATTCAATACAAAAATGAGAATTATTAAAGAAGTGTAACTATTGGCGGGACTGAATGCAAGATAGTTGACGGTTGACAGTTAATAGTTAACAGTTGAGAGTTGATAGTTGTTGGCTGTAGGTTTTTCCTCCCCCTGCTCGTGCGCTCCCTACTCCCTGCTCCCTATTCATTGAACTACAGATTGAATGCTTTTGAGTTGGCACATAGCTTCGGCTATTCCCAAGCGATCGATGACTTGTTCGGCGGTGATTAATCGCTTGAGTACAACTTGTCCGATCGCTTGTTTTGTACCATTACTTGAAGCAGTAGCGGGTCTGACTTCTACAGTCATAATCGTGTCTTCTACCCGATACAGCCATAATTTTTCGTTTGCTTCTACTAGACAAACGTTAAGCCGCTGAATGTCTGGTCGTCGCCGCCATGCTGTTTCATTCCATAGACCATCAGATGCCCAGATTCTACCTACTGTCCATCCTTCAGTGAGAAAGAAATATTTCACGGGTTTTTGCAGCTATTCGACTGGATACTCCTCGACTAGCTTAGAGGATTTGATTTCTAGAAACAAACTGGATTTGATACAGTTTTAGTTTTGGAGAAAAACAATTTCACTGCGATCGCGCTGACTTCTATCAAGCTGACTTCTATCAAGCTGACTTCTATAAGAACGTCTAACCAAACAATCTTGCCACAGCACAGCTAAAATCAGGAAGTAAAGGCGAGGTAAGTTCGTCACTGGTAAATAAAGTTGCTACCATAACCAGCGTTGCATTTTCACGGCGATAAACTTGCATTTGCTGCAAGCGCGGATCTGCTATCCAGTATTCTCGTACTCCTTGAGCAGCATATAGTTTTAGCTTGGCTTCTTTGTCGCGGCGTTCGTTGGTTTCCCCTGGCGATAGTACCTCAACAACTAATTCTGGTGCGCCAGTCAAGTGTTCTGCTTCATCTAACAAAGCAGCCAATCGTTCTTTACTACTCCAAACTACGTCTGGTATGACATTATCAGCATCGGTAAAGATAACACCAGGAGCAATCGCTACTTCTCCTAACCCAGTTTGGCGCGACCAAAGATTTAATTCCGTACCAATGTTATTACAAACTCTTTGATGTCTCCAGCCTGGTGCGCGTGTCACAAATAATTCTCCATCAACAATTTCATAGCGATTGCCGTTATCTGGCAACAACTCTAAATCGCTAGTTGTCCATCTTACCTGCGCTTGGTTCATAAAAAACTCCTTGTATTAGTCATCGCTCGTCAATAAATACCAACTACCAATTACCCCTTACCCATTCCCAATCTCATTCTACTTTTTGCAATGGATCGATTTTAGGATTGACAATTTTTGGCGTGCCGAGACTAGCAAACCGAACTGCTAAAGAAATCTTGTTACCAGAACCGAAAATGTGAGTCACTTCACCAATACCAAAGTTTTTGTGGAAAATGCGATCGCCTACACGCCAATCCTTCTCTAAATCTGCCTCTGATGAATTTTTGCTAGCACTATTATTCTGAGGATGGCTCCACTTTTGAGTTGGTTGGTGAGTCGATCTAGTCGATGTATTAGAAACTTTCGCTTGGCTAGAAAGATGAAAACTGAGTAATTCTTTGGGTAATTCTGCTAGAAATTGAGAGGCGATCGCAGGTTCGCGGGAACCGTAAAGGCGGCGTTCGCGGGCGTGGGTGAGGTAAAGTATTTCTTGAGCGCGAGTAATTCCTACATAGCACAAGCGGCGTTCTTCTTCCAAGGATTTAGGATCGTCAAGCGAACGATAGTTAGGAAGTAGTCCTTGTTCCAACCCTACAAGAAAAACAACGGGAAATTCTAATCCTTTGGAAGCATGAAGAGTAAGCAGAGAGACAGCGGCTTGTCCTTCTTTCAAATTATCTAAATCGGAAGTTAGGGCAGTACTAGCAAGGAAGTTAGAGAGGTTAACCTCTTCGTTTTCTTCTTCAAATTGGAGAACGGCGTTGTAAAGTTCTTGTACGTTTTGTAGCTTGTCTAAACTTTCATCCGTGCCTTGATTTTGTAGGTCTTTGACATAGCCAGATTCATCTAAAACTCCCTGCACGATCGCACTAGGAAGGAGAGTATCTACCTGTTCTTGCCATTTGCGAATTAATTGGGCAAAATTGTTGACACCCTTAGCCGATCGCCCTGCTAAAGTGTTAACTGATGTTTCGTCATTGAGAATTTCCCAAAAGGGTAAATTAAGTTGTTGGGCAGCATTAACTAAATTATCAATTGTGGTTTTACCTATACCGCGACGGGGAGTATTAATTACTCGTAATAAACTTACGGTATCGTAAGGATTGACAATTGCTCTTAAATATGCCAAAACATCTTTAATTTCTTTGCGATCGTAGAACTTCAATCCACCGACAATTGTGTAAGGAATACCCTGACGTACTAGATTCTCTTCTATGGGACGAGATTGAGCGTTAGTACGATAAAGAACAGCAAAACTACCCCAATTAAATTCTGAATGTTGCTGTTCTAAACTACGTAAATGGTTGATGACAAATTGGGCTTCGGCGATTTCATCATCAGCTTTATAGCAATAGATTTTTTCTCCTTCCCCTCGCGTTGGCTTCAGAATTTTATCGATTCGCTGGGTATTATTTTCAATCAGTTGGTTAGCGGCTTGTAAAATAGTTTCCCTAGAGCGATAGTTTTCTTCTAACTTAACCATCGTACGAGTATCTTCGTCAGCTAAGCCATCACCAAAGTCGGCTTGAAAGTCTAGCAGGATGGTGAAATCTGCCATGCGAAAACTATAAATTGATTGATCGGCATCGCCAACTACAAAAATTGAGCGATCGCGCCAATCCCATTCACTTTTTCTCGTTTCGCCGTTTGTTGTTAATAAATTAATCAGATCGTACTGAATTCGGTTGGTATCTTGATACTCATCAACTAAAATATGTCGAAATCTTTGATGCCAGTATCCGAGAACTTGTTCATTTTGCTGAAATAATTTAACTGGCATTAAGATGAGATCGTCAAAATCCAAGGCATTGTTTTCGACTAGCTTATCTTCGTAATACCCGTAAACTTCAGCAATAACTCTACCGCGATAGTTAGGCTGTTCTCGTTCGAAATCGCGGGGAGAAAGTCCCTGGTTTTTAGCATTGCTAATAGTGTAGCGAACGGAACGCGGTTCAAATTTCTTATCGTCTAGTTGGAGTTTTTTGGTAATAATCTCTTTAACTAGAGATTGAGCGTCGGATTCATCAAAAATAGAAAAATTTTTCGTCCAGCGTCTACCTTTCTCATCTTGATATTTTTCAATATCAAACCGTAGAATACGCGAAAACAAACTGTGAAACGTACCGATCCACAAATCTTTGATATAAGTTTTGTAAACTTGCGATCGCAATCTTGTTTGTTCGTGTGGGGCTAATTTATCTAATGGTTTATTGTATTGACTCAGTGCTATTTGTTCGGCAAAGATTTTTTGAATCCTGTCTTTCATCTCCCGCGCTGCTTTATTAGTAAAAGTCACGGCTAAGATATTATGAGGATCGACACGGTGTTTGAGAATCAGATTTGCAATCCGATAAGTTAATGCTCTCGTTTTACCAGAACCCGCACCCGCAACCACTAGCAAGGGACCGCAAA
>NZ_JBOFLP010000232.1:0-11053 GCF_051657925.1 Chroococcidiopsis sp. | reverse complement strand
CTTGTTTGCCGCTACAGGACTTGCAGCAGGATTTTGAGTTGCCGAATTATTGCCGTTACCACCGGAGCAAGCAGCGATCGCCACGCTCAAGCTCACCCCAACTAAAAACAGCGCTCCAAAACCCTTCAATGAACTTATTCTCGGTCTAGCGAGCTGTTGAATCGCTCGTCCCCACTGCCTCAAGGTCTGCTGCCACCACCTCATGTTATTGTCTCCTGATAATCTACGAATCTTCGGTAGAACTACCGTATTTAATGTGTATGGTCATAGATATTACAGAGTCAAGGCGAAAAAGGCAAGAAAAAAATTCCTATTTTCCGAGCGAGAATGTGTAGTTTATGGAAAATCGATGGATAATAGTCATGCTGTCTTGATGTTGCACCTAAGCGAACATGGCTGCTGCGGCAAGTGCAACTCCTCCAGCCACATCTAACAAACAGTATGAAAATGAGTGAAAAACTTTTGCCTGGAGATGCGATCGCGAAGTCAGAAGCCAGAAGTTACCCTATGACAAAAAACAAAGCTCTTAACAAATTTACTAAATTTACAGTTTTTTTATTACTAATAGTTATTATCTTCACGCCATTTACAGTCGTAAATGCTGGCGAACGAGGCGTATTAATGAAGTTTGGTCAAGTACAAGAGCGGATATTAGGAGAAGGAATTCACCCAATTATTCCTCTAGTTCATCGAGTCAAAAAGTTGAGCGTTCGGGTACAGAAACAGGAACTTGCTGCTGAAGCATCCTCAAAAGACCTTCAAGACGTTTTTACCGATGTGGCGCTTAATTGGCATATTATTCCATCAGAAGCCAATATCATTTTTCAACAGATTGGTAACGAGCAACAGGTGGTAGAGCGAATTATTAACCCAGCCATTGAAGAAGTGCTAAAAGCAGTCATGGCAAAATATACGGCTGAAGAATTGATTACTAAGCGAGGAGAAGTTAAAGCTGGAGTAGACGATTTACTCACAGCAAGGCTAGTAAACTATCACATTGGAGTTGACGACATTTCTCTCGTCCACGTCCATTTCTCAGAGGATTTTGACGAGGCAGTAGAAGCAAAACAAATTGCCGAGCAAGAAGCAAAACGAGCAGAATTTGTTTCTTTGAAAGCGATCCGAGAGGCTGAAACAAAAGTCAATTTAGCTAGAGGAGAAGCTGAGGCGCATAAGTTACTTAAAGAAACATTGACCCCAGAAATTCTGCAAAGGCAAGCTATAGATAAATGGAATGGAAAGCTACCGTTATTTGTTGGTAAAGGCGAACCAAAATTGCTAGATTTGAGTCAGTTTGTAGAACTAGAATAAAATAGTTAATAGTTAATAGTTAATAGTTAATGGTTAATGGTTAATGGTAGTAAGCGATCGACGATTAGCCATTAACCATTAGCTACTTTTGATTAAGTACCTGAGAATAAAACGGAAAAGACGGGTGCATCGAGAATTTTTAATTGAATTAGAGCAAGAATCAACAAGGTGTAGACGGTTGAGGAAGCAATACCTGTCAATAGTTCTTTTTTCACATTACGTTCTTTAGGTTGTCCTTGCAGAACATCCATAGCGCCTGCTTGCATCATTAAAATACCGAGTATATTGGAAAGCCAGTATCCTGCAATCGAGCAGGGTATGAGTAAATCGCGATTAAATAAACTACAAATATACCCAAAGAAATAGGCTATTGGTAGGTTGAATACTATGTCGTTCCACCAACATAATGGTGAAAGCAAATAGCCGATCGCTAGAAACACCCCACCTCTGAGTTTTTTCCATATATTTCCCTCTTGGGCGAACTGCTGTAGCCGCGCTTGGATCTTTTGACTCAACTTCTGACTAGCTTGTTTGACCGATTCCATAACAAAGCTGATATCTCCGATTGACTTACCGTATTTTAACTTATTCTGAAGTAGCAATATCAGAGGAAGTCAAAAGTCAAAAGATAGAAGCATAACTCTAAAAATACGCTCCCAGCAAGCTGTATAGTAGTCCTAGCAAGACAAATAAGGAGATTGCAATATAGGTAAAATCTCGCCGCCACAAGAAAGCTAATAGAGAAATTGCGACTCTGGCAATGGGAGTGGCGATCGATAACAATACTCCCAACTGGATTATTCCTCGGCT
Source organism: Chroococcidiopsis sp. (assembly GCF_051657925.1). Classification (NCBI taxonomy): domain Bacteria; kingdom Bacillati; phylum Cyanobacteriota; class Cyanophyceae; order Chroococcidiopsidales; family Chroococcidiopsidaceae; genus Chroococcidiopsis; species Chroococcidiopsis sp. The sequence continues at coordinate 8,932 of NZ_JBOFLP010000232.1, read as the reverse complement.
GCTTCCCGATACAGCAGCTTTGACGATACCAAAAGGAGAGCGGAACTCGTCCGGTTCTGAGAGAAAATATTTGTAGTCAACAGGCTCAGTACCGTGGCGGATCAGATATAAAATACCGCCCACCAAAACTACTGCACTCGCAAAAAATACCCCATACCTTAACAAGTTGCTCAGCAATAGCTCGATTTGCCACTGCTCTGATTCTGGCGTAATTCGATCGCAATTTGCAGCTGGTGCTAATTCTTCATCGCAGTCTGGAGTTTGCTGTATCGGGATGACAGATGCTTGAGTGTTGGGTAATTCTGTTGCTTTCCAATGGCGATCGCGCTCGGACATCTTAACTTCCCCCAAGCAAGCTGTTGTAAACCATTTTAAAAGCCATTGCCACCAGTACAAGGCTGAAGATGATTCTCAAGCTCTGGGTTTGGGTTCCAACTAGCACTCTTGCACCTAACAAAGCACCAGGAAATACGCCTAACATGACGGGCATCGACAACCCAGGATCGATGTAACCCCGTACTAAATAAACTCCTGCTGATGCTGCCGCTGTCACGCCAATCATGAAGTTACTAGTGGTAGTGGAAACCTTGAACGGAATTCGCATCACTCGATCCATCGCTACTACCTTCAGCGAACCGCAACCGATCCCCAGCATTCCAGAAAACAATCCCGCGATCGCCATCATGCCAAATCCAGCTCCAATAGAATGAACCTGATAAGACATCGTTCCTGTTGCAGTTGGGCAAGTGCCATTTAATCGCAGTTGAGTCGCAATAGTATCGGCTGGTTCGTTGTCGGCATATTCCGATCGCGGTTGTTGTGACAAGTAAGCGGAATAAAGTAGGACAATCGCAAGTACGATTGTTAGCACTTTCACCGAAACTTGAGTCGCCAGCATTGCCCCTACCATTGCACCGACAATTGTGGCAACTTCTAAAAACATTCCCAAGCGTAGATTTGTAAAACCTTCTTTAATATATGCAGATGCCGCACCAGAAGAAGTTGCAATCACGGAGACAAGAGAAGCACCGGCAGCATAGCGGATGTCAACCCCAAATACGGAAGTGAGTAAAGGAACGATGACCACTCCACCACCCAAACCCGTCAGCGCCCCCAGTAAGCCAGCGGTAAATGAGCCGAGCCAAACTAAGAGGGAAAATTCTAGGATGTTCATGATGTGGCGATTTGTAGTTGGCAGTCGAGTCGTGCGTGTTTTGAATTTTAACTTTTAATTGAGACGATCAAAGGTGCAATTTCACCAACGGATCGCGCCACAACTTCTGCATAAGAAAGACATGCTTTTGTTAAATTATAAAAGCCGCGATCGCAGCCTATTATTTTTGTCATAACTGTAAATTTTCAAGTATGTGAGTTTGAATGCATTTCATGTGATTATGTGTATATTGCTAACAATTTTGCTACAAAATATTTCTGAAAGATAACTCCCGATTTCTACTAGCTTATTTTCGATTTACGCCGAAAGCTCAGATGCGATCGGGATCGATTTACATTTTCATGTCTTGTTGACTGAGAATATACACGAATTTAATAGATGAATGCAAGTATCATTTGTTACTTAATCTTTTATCCAGAAACTACAGTAACCTCATCGGAATACTTACATAAATTGAATCTATCAAAATAAAAAGTTCTTTTGATTAAGAAAGTACAGTAAGGCGATCGGAAAACTTCAATTAGAAAAAATTAATTTTTTCACAGAGTCAGATTTGCTAAGGTACAAATCTAAGTTGTCAAATCGAAAAAAAATAGAAATATAGCAATTCTATTTGAGCCATGAAATATTTGTGTGAGTTGTCGTCACTGGTCATCAGTTCGGGGCATTCATCAAATGACAAATGACGGATGATGAATGACAGTCATAACACCATATCCATGAATTACTTAGGATTGTCAAGATAGGAGAAAAGAAATGAAACTTTTCAAAGCTCTGTTAATCGCTTTACTCATTCTGGTCAATTTAATCTTGGTTCCTCCTGCACTAGCAGATAAACCTAAATATCTCAAAAATCCTGATTACATTGAAGTGAGAAAAGCTCTTGATGAACTAGTAGCTGCAAAAGATGCACAAATTCGATCGGGAGGTTCTATCTCAGAAGCAACTCAGAAGAAGCTCGACGAACTAGAATTCCAAAAGTACGCTTTGGAGACGGGGGTAAACTGGGGACAGTGCCGTAACCAGACAGAAAAGACATTAGCAGTTTACGGTCCCATCCCAAGTTTTGACGATGACGATGATGAAGAAGATTACGCTTACGATACGGGACTTTACTTTTTAGCACCTGGTCAGGCTACGAAAAACAAATGGGATTGTGAGGGAATTTATTTATCAAGTGATGCTACAACAACCGTTACTAATCCCGATGGCAAAACTCAAGACTTAACTGGACCTGTAGCAATCAAAATTGGTAATGGCACGCAACTAACAATTTCAACCAATCCTAATACTGGGGAAGTAGAATTTAATCTGCCACCAACTAAAGTTTTCAAAGCCAATGAAATTAATTGGTTTATCCCTAATGTGGCGCAGGCATTAATAGATACAAGAGTCCCTAATGCGCCTGCTTATCAAATCGCTGATGTCTCTACTAATTTAATTGCGAAGAAGAGCGCCGCGCCTGCTGCTCAAGCAAAACCTAAAACCCAGTCACAGCCAGAACCCGAAGTTAAGTTGCAGACATTGCCGAAAAAAGGCTACTACAGTAAGTAACCTAACTACCCGCGATCGCAATGGAAAGCTTAGCTTCTAGATTGAGTCTGGGAGCAAGCAGAACTTCAGAGCGATCGCAGTTGTGTATATACTAGGTGTATACACACGGGAGAAGATCGTGACGCAAATTGCAAAATGGGGTAATAGCTTAGGGCTACGAATCCCTCAGAATATAGCTGAGCAAGTAGGCTTAAATGAAGGAACTTCGGTTATTTTAGAAGTATCTGACGGGCGATTAGTTGTCAAACCGAAACGAAAAAAATATTCCTTGGCAGAGTTACTAGAAGGAATTACACCAGAGAATCTACATCCTGAAACAGATACAGGCGAAGAAGTGGGTAATGAAATCTGTTAACTATATTCCAGCCAGAGGAGACATAGTGTGGATTGCTTTGGGCCCTCACAAGGGGCGCGAACAAGGATTCAGAAGACCAGTAATTATCTTATCTCCCTTGTCGTATAATCAAAAAACTAGTTTGGCTGTGTTGTGTCCCATTACCAATCAGGTCAAAGGTTATGCATTTGAAGTAACTTTACCAGAAGGCATGAAAACAACTGGTGTGGTTATTGCAGACCATATTAAAAATCTTGATTGGAGAGCAAGAGAAACGGTCTTTATTGAAAAAGCGCCTGATGAATTGATAGATGAAGTGCTAGCGAAAATCGATGCGCTTATTTTCTGAGATTTTAATTGCTTGTACTTTCCTCAGGTAGTAACGAAGTTTCTTCTGATGATGGCTCCTCCACCCCGATCGCGCTGGTGATATAAGGTTTAATCAGTGCGCTAACTCCAATTACCCAAGCTAGCGAAACCATCCAACCTGCAAGAATATCGCTGGGAAAGTGAACCCCTAAATACAACCGCGTCCAAGCGATCGCAACTACGAAAACACTTCCGAAGACAAGCGACAACCAGCACCAAATGCTACCCCAAGTCAAAATTACCAAAGTTGCTATCAGCGTCATACTCGTCATCGCATGACCGCTAGGAAAGGCATAATCAAATTCTGGCGTGAGCGATGTCCAAAGATCGGGACGCACCCGATGCATGAATTCTTTAACGGTACGGTTAATAACGGCACTGCCTAGTGTAGCAGTTAGTAGAAAGGCAAGCGATCGCCACCTTTTACGGAAAAATAATATCAGAGCGATCGCGGCAATAATGAAAGATACAATTCTAAACGAGCCAAATTTAGTTAGCGTGACGGCAAAAATATCGAGTTGCGTCCGTGAATAGGCGTGAATTGCTACTAAAATCGGCGTATCCCAACCAAAACCGCTTTCTTCCCATACCTCCACAGCCAGTAGTCCAAATATCTGTAAAGGTAAGTAGACTCCAACTAATAACAGTAGTAGCGATCGCCAACGGGCAAGCAGTAGCTGTTTGAGAAAGTTGAGGAAGGATAAAGGCAACTTCCACACTTGGGATTTCGACATTTTGACAACTTTACTCGACAATGACGCTATTCAAAGATTCTAGAGGAATGGTAAAGACGTAGTAGACGACTCCCAAACCCAACAGCAGCACTGCCAGACTAGAGAGAATCACCCAACGGTCTGCTGGTTCGTAAGTATCTTCGTCAATATCGCGACGAACAGCAAAATAATGTTGTGTTGAAAGCAGTACCGTTAATAAACCGACAACTCCGAAACCTAACCCCAACTTCCAACCGTTACCAGGCGGTTGAGGTGCTAAAGGAGGACGTAGAATTCGCAGACGTACAATTAGAACGCCAAACCCCATCAAGGCGATCGCACTCCGCATCCATGCTAGATAAGTACGTTCGTTTGCCAAATGATCCCGCACCCGATTCGGGTTTTTTAACTTCGCTTTTTCTGCTGTACCTGCATCTACCTTAATAGACTTAAATAACTCCATCAATCCTCAAATTGGTAATAGATAAAAGAGTGGTGTGTCGTGGAGCGGGCGGTTGGCGAAGCGACTTCGCCAATGAAGCCGCGTCGTGGTCGTAGTGCGTGTCGATTGTGGTCACTGGTCACTGGTCACTGGTCACTGATTACTGCTCGCTAATTAATCAATCGGTGCATTAGGAGTTTTCGCGTCAATATCTGCTTGAGACAACACAGGGATCGACCAGTCAGTTTCCCCTGCCTTAAAAACTTTGGCAGGTCTGACGTTAAATTCAATTGCACCTGTTTGGGGATTCGTCTTAGCAACTAATTGAGTGCCATCTACGATTTTCAAGGCGATCGCTTCTGCTAATTCTTGCACTGGAGCTAGGGGAGCGACAGCAACTTTAGTACCGCTAGGCAAGTAAACGCCTTTGCAGCTCCAGTCATCATCCGTCACCTTACCATCTCCCAAGAAGTATAAGCTAGCAGCTCCAGACTTTTTGGTAGCATAAATAGCCAGTGTTTTTCCCGTTTCGTTGCGACACTGTGCCGGATCTTCAGCAGTTTCTAAAACATACTTTTGAAACTCTAAGTCATTCAGTCTTTGCTGATATTGTTCTGAAGTATAGCCAGCGCGATCGGGCGCGTCCTTTGCCTTAATTAGTTCATCAAGGGCTTGAGTTACTTCGGCGTAGTCAGTACCCTTGGTAAGATCACTATCAGCCCAAGATGGCGAGGCGATCGCTAAATTGACTAAAAGTATCAAAGCAACTAAAGTAAGTTTGAAAAATTTCATGGTTTTCTCCATATCGTTGAAACTACAAGGTTTTGTCGTGCAAAAACCTCTAACTTAAGTTGGAAAAATTTCAACTGAGAACAGCTCGAACAAATTGTCAAGTCTTGTCTATTTCTCGACTTCAGGTAGTGCAGTACTGCGGCTGATGTTTTTTACCAAAATCAGCAGCCATAAGCAACTAATTATCAGCGTGAGTACAGCTAAACCGCGATTTTCTAGCGTATGACTATCAATTAAAATTAGCACTCCTAGCCCAATCAACACAAAGGGAACGAGGTATTTGCCGTAGCGTTCGAGAGTGTCAGCGATCGCGCCTAGATGAGTTAGTTGGTAAGCAGCATAACACCAAGCACCCACCAGTGAGAAGAATATACTGAGGATCGCGAAAAGACTCTCCCAGGTGCAACTGGCAAACAGAGGTACGTAGATCCCGATATTATCGCCACCATTGGCAAATGTTACGGCTGCAACACTATAGGTTTGGGGTGAGAGTAGACTAGCAAGGGTAGAGTTCCCAGTTTGTTCTAATTCTGCGCCCTCTGCTGACGTATCGGTTTCCCGATTTAGCAAGCGACTAATTCCAATCGCGATCGGTAATATTCCCAGCATTCCCACCCAATCTTGCGGCATAACTAGGCTACCAAAAAAACCAGGGAGACTAATCAGTACCAGCGTACCAAACCCAAGATATTGACCTAACACGATATGGCGACGGCGGAAAGTAGCATTTACTTGGGAAAAGAACAGCATCAAGATAAAAATATCATCTAGATTGGTAGCTGTGAAGGCTGTAAAGCCCGTGGGAATTGCAGTAATTAATTCGTTCATTTATGTCTATACAATCTTCGTGCTTGAATAGCTCGTTCTGCAATGAAAAAACCTTACATCTTTATAGAAATATCAGCTAGTTAACAGGCAACAGGGAGCAAAAGAGAACTTAATTCCCCCCTTTTTAAGGGGGGTTAGGGGGGATCGAGATCTGTGCATAAAGAGCGATCGCTCATGTAGTCTAACTACGTCATTTCATGACTAACTTGCCATCCCTTTATACCCGATCGCGTCCTCTAAATCAGCTCCTCGTAGGTTTGCTCCTTCTATCTTTGCATTTGTGAGATTTGTCTTCTCTAAGTCAGCTCCCTGTAGATTTGCTCCTAACAGATTTGTTCCTTGTAAGTTGGCTTTCTCTAAGTCCACACCAACTAGGTTTGCTCTTTCTAAGTTGGCTCCGGCGATATTTGTCTTACCTAAATCTGCGCCTTGCAAGTTGGCTCCAATTAGATTGGTTCCTTGTAAGTTGGCTCTCTCTAAATCTGCTTCTTGTAAGTTAGCGTTTTCCAAGTTTGCTGCTTGCAGGTTTGTGTCTTTTAAAACAGCTCCAGTCAAGTCACAACCAACACATTCTTTAGTTTCTAATAAACGTCTGACGTTTGCTGTTACAGATTGTACGGGAGCTGTTGGAGCTATTACTGGAGCGGTTGTAGATGGGGTAGTTGGTGTTTGCGATCGCATGGTAACAGATGTAGATGGGGTATCTACAGTTGGTCTTTGTGTTAGAGCTGTCGCGCTAGGTTGATTAAGCCAAGAAAATCCCAAAACGAGTACTAAAAATACTGCCGCCACGAACCAGTTGGTTAACTTTTTAGAAATTAGTTGCATCAGTTTCTCCTTAAATGTTTGCATTCTGTTGAAGACTTAATTTAAACTTACGTTCTCTTCCCGATAAGAGCAAATATTATTGGTTGTTGAATCGATAAATAGAAACTATTTAAAGATTAAAAATTTTGCATTCCCAGACCTGCTAGCAGTTGATACGATTCACTTTTCATCAGAATCGAAAATCCCAGCCAGATCAACACAAACGGGAAGATCTTGCGCCCATAGCGAGCTAGAACGGGAGCCATTAGAGGATTACTAGTCATGTGGTAAGAAAGGAAGCACCACACCCCAAGGGTTAAATAACAGATCGAGACGATCGCGGCTAAACTTGGAAGATTGCTACTAGCAAATAATGGTACGTAAATCGCGATGTTGTTGCCTCCATTTGCGATGGTGACAGCGGAAACGCGGTATGTTTGAGGATCGCGTACAGTTGCCCATAGCGATTTACGATGCCGCTTAGCTTTGACAGAATTAGGTAATTTAAGTGATACATCTTGCACGACTTCTTCATCATCTTCCCGACTCAGAAGATGTCTTGTACCAATAGCAATGGGAAGGAAACCTAACAATCCAATCCAAGGAGCAGGAATAATTAGACCACCGAAGAAACCAGGCAGACTAGCCAATACTAGTACAGTAAATCCCAAGAATTCACCCAGAACAACATTCTTAGGACGAAAGTGGCGATCAACTTTTCCGAAGAAAGCTGTCAAGTATAAATTGTCATCAACTGTAGTTGCAAAAGCAACAGAAAATCCTAAAATTACTGTACCAATTAACCAACTCACCTCGTTACTCCTTAACGATCCAATAATGAAATCACCCTATTTGCACGATAGGAAATGACTGAATGCCGCTTTTTCAGGCTGTATTGGGGCTGCGATCGCAGTTGATGAGCGTATGGACACTGCTTGTTTTGTATCAAATTTACTTGACAATTTGGTTTGATTCATGAAACATCGTGGGTATCGATTTAAAGATTGGCGCTGGCGATTCGGCACAAATTTAAATTAGATTTCAGAAAACTTTTGGTCAAAGTTATTCTCTGTAGAGAAAACATTAGATTCTTTCTGATTGAGTTGTAGCTGTATCCTCCTAATCCCTCAGAGAAAAGGGGAGATTGCAATATCCCGATCGAACGCCTTTATAACAGTTAGCTTGTAGGATAAATTGCTGTGGTAGCCTACGATTCAACTTTACGAAGTTCGTTGAATAAGATCAAACATTCTTATTTCTCAAATTCATAAAAAAAAGTGATTAACAATTCTTTAACCACAGATCGATCGCTGCGAAATAGCCAGAATGACGTTTGAGCAGTTACGAATTTTCCTAGCCGTTGTGGAACACTTGCACTTTACCCGTGCAGCGGAAGCCCTTTATATTACTCAGCCTGCTGTTAGCGCCGCAATTCAAGAACTAGAAGGAAAGTATGGTGTTAAGCTATTTCACCGGATTGGTCGTCGGATTGAAATTACCGATGCTGGGAAGTTGCTCCATCTGGAAGCTCAAGCAATTCTGACTCAGGTGGCACTAGCCGAGCGAGGATTGCGGGAACTAAACGATTTGCAACGGGGAGAGTTGAAACTGGGTGCGAGTTTGACTATCGGCAACTACTGGCTACCGCACAAGGTTGCTCAGTTTAAGCGTCAGTATCCTGGCATATCAATAAACTGTACTTTAAGCAACGCTGAAGAGATTTGTGAAGGCACTGCAACCGGACAATTTGATTTTGGGCTAGTGACAGGAGGAGTTAAATCCTCGCTTGGGGCAACGTTAGAGCAAGAAGTCGTAGGCAAAGAGCGGCTACAAATTGTGGTTGGTAAGTCTCATCCTTGGTTTGAGCAGAAACAGATTTTCCTAGAGGGTGTTATGCACTTTCGTTAAGCTGGAGATAT
>NZ_JBOFLP010000231.1:0-20380 GCF_051657925.1 Chroococcidiopsis sp. | reverse complement strand
GCAGCAATAACCAACCAACGAAGAGTAAAGCCAATAGGCGCTGAATCTGCCAAATCACTTCCCTAACTGGATTTGATGTAGGTGCAATTTGATGTTGTTCTAATGCTTCTCCTACAACTCCACCCGCAATCTTTGCTCTTGGGCTAATTTGAGCCGTAGTCGCAGATTTATAATTGACTTTGCCACCAATTTGTGCGGTATCTGTCAGGGTTAAACCTGGTTTAATTGGCGCTACTGTTACGGGGGGTTTAGGCACAAAGGGAATTTCAACCAACTGGGGATCGCCTACTGCTGTGGCTTGCATATTTCCGCCGACGCTTCCCCTCAGTTCCAAGGCATTTGTTGCCGCGATCGCATCGTGTTCTATACTTCCTGCTAACAAAGCTTGGTTGGCAAAGATAGTTAGATCGCCACCTATATTACTGCCAGTTTGATTTTCCCAACTGAAACTAGCCGCGATCGCATCGTCTGCTATCCGTGCTTTTGGCTGGAGAATTAACACCTGTCCAGCCAGTCGCGCATCATCGCCTACACTGCCATTAATTGTAATGACTTGTCCTGCTGCAATTAAGTCGCCTTCAACCCTGCCATTCAGGGTAATTTGATTCGCTGCCAAAACCGCATCGCCTTTGATAGTACCATTCAGCAAGATTGTCTCTCCTGCTAAATACACGTCATCGTGAATAATTTGTTCAGCAGCAATCGTGACTTGCTTGCCACTTACGGTATCCTTTGCCCAACTTGGTGTAACGAACAATAGCACCGATAACAGTACCAAAGCGCAGAGAAATTGAATCAGTTGTTTTGTGGCAAAGTGCCTGCCTTTGCTGCTGTTCATTAGACTCGCGGCTCCATCTCCATCTGTCTTCACTCTTATGAAGATATTTGTCTCACTCTTAAGTTAGATAACAAAGTTGAGGAAGTTGTGAGGATAACCGTTCGATCTGGAAAGTTGGAGCGCGATCGCGCTAGATTTTTGCAATAGGTGTCATTAATTACAAATTCAGATAGCTGTACTTTTATACCTCAATATTTACTTGTTTTTTTTATTCTTTCTTCATAAATTCATAATCTTCTTTGATAAAAAGCATACAAGAATATTAACTATTATTCAGCAATTTAGCATATATTCTCTATTAGGTGAACTAAGAGCTATATGAGGGCGATCGCCTCTTCATACAAAATTGCTTAAAATCATGTTTCGACTTTTCCAGAAAAATTAAGATGGCAGCAGAATTTTACTACAATAAATGCAGATACACGTGTTGCATTGTCAACACTGCATCATCTCAAGAACTCAGAATCAGGAACGAACGCGGCGAAGTTTTAGCAGTAGAAAAGGGTAAAACAATCGGTCTTCAAGGTAAGAGAAGGGAGAATTCTAAACAAGTAAATGTTTCTCAACCTTATTTATATAACTTAATCAAAGCCGCTATGAATGCTTTAGAAATAGCAGATAAAGCTCGGATGCTGATGGAACAAGAAGCTGTGATTGAAAAGCAGAACGAACAGGTCGAACTCCTGAAGCAAGAACTAGAGATTTTTCATCGAAACAAGATTTTATCGCTAGAACAAGAAGATAAATTGTTGCATTTGCAAAATCAACTCAAAGAGCATGAGTTTTTAGTTGAGAAACAAAAGAAGAAAATTTTAAAACTTGAAGACGCACAAAGTCAGTTTCCACAAACTATTTCTTTAGAAAATGCCGAGAAACAAGTTAAGTCCAAGCTAGGACTTTTAGCGTGGAACTGCTTGCACCCAGCTAGCCAAAGAGATTTACGCAACGCCTACAGATATTACAAAATGATAAAGACAGAAGAGTTCACCACTTCTGCCGATTATTCCGATGCAGGGCATCCCTTGGGATTAGTAGCAGAAAGAGAAATTGTCAATCCTTTTTTCAAACAACTTTATCAGTTCTTGTTAACTAAAAATAACTCTGTTAGTTTTTTTGAAAAGGCTCCTATTTTGCTAGGAAGCATTAATCTAATCGTTGATGGAGAATACACGCTAGGAGATCTACGAATCTTATTATCTCAGCGGTGGCAAACTTTTACAAAATTTAGCTTGCAACAAGAAACGATGCCTAAGACAAATTTATACTACACCGTTGAACGTAGCGATAAAATTAGTCAAGCTGACCGCCTGTTAGTGCAACAATTCTTGCAACAATGGACACACCCCTTATCCCTGTGGTTAGCTCAAAGTTATGCAGCTGCTTCTACCATAGATCAAATAAGAAAATTACGTAATATTGCTGCCCATTCAAATTCTATGCACTTATGGCAGTTCACAGAATTATGGTTTCTGTTGGTTGGCAGTAAAACCCGTAAAGGGGTGTTACAAGAAATTCATAACAATAGCTCTCTCACCAAAAATGTTTGTCATGCAGTAAAAGAGAAAGCAATAAATTTTAACTATTTTCCGACATACTCAAGTATATAACAGTTGTATTCGATCGGTAGAATTTAAGTGGAGGGTGGACAATACCTACCCTCCTATCTGTTTTCTGTAATTGTCATTTAGCAACTATAATTCGATAACCGACATCAAATTCTGTAAATTCTAAATATTTGCCATGTTTTATCTGCCATTCCCCACTCGCTAAATCTGCTTCTAGTTGCTTCACGCCTGTCTCTATTAACTGAGGATCTGTTAAAGCAAAAGCTGACATACTCGCCCGAATTTCAGAATTTAAATACATTTTTGGTTGCTGCCAACCTGCGGCAAGAAACAAATCTGTTAAATCTGGTGGTAAAGGAAAAGGGTAAATATCTACTGTCTTTTTAAGATGAGTTTGAATAAACGATACAATATATTCCAGAGGAAAAAATGAGCCTTCATCATATTCCCAAAGAAACGGAAAATAATCATCCAACCAAAAATCTTTTCTAGCTTGAGAGTCATAAGTAAAAAAAGCGATCGCCCCCGTCCTGACGACTCGATGTATTTCCAACAAAGCAGCTTCTAAATCTGTAAAATGATGTAGAGACAAAATACAAATAGCTGCATCAACTGAATTATCGGGTAAAGGAATTGCCTCTGCACATCCATCAACCCACTTCACATGAGGATGAGGTATAGCCTGAGAACGCATCATCTCAGAAGGTTCGACAGCATAGACTAAAAATCCTCGTTCTGCGATCGCCCGACTATATCCTCCCGTACCCGCACCAATATCGGCGATCGTACTACCAGGAGGCAACTGGAGGACACTCAGGATGAAATCTACGATCCGGCGATCTGGAAGCCGAAATTGCGAATAAGACTTGCCGATAACATTATAAATAGACATGGTAATTGGTAATTGGTAATTGGTAGTTGTCAGTGAAAACAGGGTGTGAAGTGTAGGGCGTAGGGTGTAGGGAAATTTTGAATTTTGAATTGCTTCCTCTGCTTCCTTGTCCCCCTTGTCCTCCCCCTTGTCCCCCTTGTCCCCCTTGTCCCCCTTATTCCCTCACTCCTCACTCCTCACTCCTCACTCATTAGATAAAAATTCTGCGATCGCTTGGAAAATTCCAGAAAGTCGGCAAAATAGATAACAGGTAAGAAAATCTTAAATTATCTAAACTGTAGTCCAAATATCATTCCTATCTCTGCTAAACAGCGTGGCACATGAATAGTTTGTTTCTATCTCGACTGCATAGCCCAGAACGCCCAGTAATTGTATTTGACGGCGCAATGGGGACGAATTTACAATCGCAAAACCTGACGGCTGAGGATTTTGGCGGTTCCCAGTACGAAGGCTGTAACGAATATCTCGTTCACACCAATCCAGAAGCAGTGGCAAAAGTTCATCGCGACTTCTTCGCCGCTGGTGCGGACGTGGTGGAAACCGATACCTTTGGCGGGACATCCATCGTTTTAGCAGAGTATGACTTAGCGGATAAAGCCTATTATTTAAATAAAACCGCAGCAGAACTTGCCAAGCGGGTAGCCGCAGAATTTTCTACCCCAGAAAAACCACGATTTGTAGCGGGTTCGATGGGTCCTGGAACTAAACTGCCAACGCTGGGACACATCGATTTCGACACGATGAAAACGGCTTACGTCGAACAAGCAGAAGCCTTGTATGATGGTGGTGTCGATTTATTCATTGTCGAGACGTGTCAAGACGTACTGCAAATTAAAGCAGCCTTGAATGCGATCGAAGAAGTGTTTGCTAAAAAAGGCGAACGTCGTCCTTTAATGGTTTCCGTAACGATGGAATCGATGGGGACGATGCTAGTCGGAACGGAAATTAATGCCGCGCTAACAATTCTAGAACCTTATAAAATTGACATTCTCGGTCTGAACTGCGCCACGGGACCAGACTTGATGAAGCCGCACATTAAATATTTGTCGGAACACTCGCCTTTTATCGTTTCCTGTATTCCTAACGCGGGTTTACCGGAAAACGTCGGCGGACAAGCACATTATCGCCTTACACCGACAGAATTGCGGATGCATTTGATGCATTTTGTGGAAGATTTGGGTGTCCAAGTAATCGGGGGTTGCTGTGGGACACGTCCAGCACACATTCAACAACTGGCTGAAATTGCTAAAGAATTAAAACCAGGGGTGAGAAATCCGCAACTAGAACCCGCAGCAGCATCGATTTATAGCACTCAACCTTACGAGCAAGATAACTCTTTCCTCATAGTCGGGGAACGCTTAAACGCCAGTGGTTCTAAAAAGTGCCGCGATTTACTCAACGCTGAAGATTGGGACGGACTGGTATCGATGGCAAGGGCGCAGGTTAAAGAAGGCGCGCACGTCCTCGATGTTAACGTGGATTACGTGGGACGAGATGGCGAACGGGATATGCACGAATTAGTGTCCCGTTTGGTGAATAACGTGACTCTACCTTTGATGCTGGACTCTACAGAATGGCAAAAGATGGAGGCGGGATTAAAGGTAGCTGGGGGTAAATGCATCCTCAACTCCACCAACTATGAAGATGGGGAAGAAAGATTCCTCAAAGTTTTGGAGTTGGCGAAAAAGTATGGTGCTGGTGTCGTCATTGGTACGATTGACGAAGATGGAATGGCACGGACGGCAGATAAAAAGTTTGAAATTGCCCAGCGTGCCTACAGACAAGCAGTAGAATACGGCATTCCTGCCCGCGAAATCTTTTTCGATACTCTCTGTTTGCCAATTTCGACGGGGATTGAAGAAGATAGAAAAAATGGTAAGGCGACAATTGAAGCGGTGCGTCGCATCCGCCAGGAATTACCAGGCTGTCATATTATGCTGGGTGTTTCCAACGTGTCCTTTGGTTTAAACCCAGCAGCGCGGATCGTACTCAATTCCATGTTTCTACACGAAGCAATGCAGGTAGGCATGGATGGGGCGATCGTCAGTGCAAGTAAAATTTTACCATTGGCGAAGATTGAGGAGAAACATCAGGAAGTTTGCCTTCAGCTCATTTACGACGATCGCAAATTTGAAGGTGATGTCTGCGTTTACGATCCCTTAACTGAGTTGACGACGCTATTTGAAGGGGTGACAACGAAGCGCGATAAAGGTGTAGATGAAAATCTTCCGATTGAAGAACGCCTCAAACGTCACATCATCGACGGGGAACGCATCGGCTTAGAACAAGCCTTAGCCAAAGCCATGAAGCAATATCCACCTTTGGATATTATCAATGTCTATCTACTTGATGGGATGAAAGTTGTCGGCGAACTGTTTGGTTCGGGACAAATGCAACTCCCATTCGTGTTGCAGTCGGCGGAGACGATGAAAGCAGCCGTAGCTTATCTCGAACCTCACATGGAAAAGTCGGAAGGTGGTAACAGCGCCAAAGGAACCTTTATTATTGCCACTGTGAAGGGTGATGTCCACGACATCGGTAAGAATTTAGTGGATATCATTTTGTCCAACAACGGCTACAAGGTAATTAATCTGGGGATTAAGCAGCCAGTAGAAAATATCATCAATGCCTACGAACAGCACAAAGCTGATTGTATTGCCATGAGTGGCTTATTGGTAAAATCCACCGCTTTCATGAAAGAGAACTTGGCGACATTTAACGAAAAAGGAATTACCGTTCCGGTAATTTTAGGCGGTGCGGCACTCACACCTAAGTTTGTCTACGAAGATTGCCAAAACACCTACAAAGGCAAAGTCGTGTATGGCAAAGATGCGTTTTCCGACTTGCACTTCATGGATAAATTAATGCCAGCGAAGGCTACAAGTCAATGGGATGACTTGAAAGGCTTTTTGAATGAATTAACCGATACGGAAGTAAACGGAAACGGACATAAACCATCTACCGTAGAAGAAACCGACTCCCGACTCCCGACTCCCGACTCCCGACTCCCCCAAGAAGTTGACACCAGGAGATCCGAAGCAGTAGCAGTAGACATAGAACGTCCCACGCCGCCTTTCTGGGGGACAAAGCTATTGCAACCGCAAGATATTCCTTGGGATGAGATTTTCTGGCATTTAGATTTACAGGCTTTAATTGCCGGACAATGGCAATTCCGCAAGCCGAAGGAACAATCTAAGGAAGAATATCAAGCTTTCTTAAATGAGAAAGTCTATCCAATTCTAGAAGATTGGAAGCAAAAGATTGTCGCCGAAAATCTCTTGCACCCACAAGTGATTTATGGGTATTTCCCCTGTCAGTCAGAAGGAAATACATTGAATGTCTACAATCCAGAAAACCACGCCGAACAAGTAACATCATTTGAATTTCCCAGACAAAAATCCTTACGCCGTCTGTGTATTGCCGATTTCTTCGCGCCGAAGGAGTCAGGAATTATCGATGTTTTTCCCATGCAGGCGGTGACAGTAGGACACATTGCCACAGAATACGCTCAAAAGCTATTTGCAGCCAATCAGTATACAGACTACCTCTATTTCCACGGGTTAGCAGTGCAAATAGCAGAAGCTTTAGCAGAGTGGACGCACGCCAGAATCAGGCGCGAATTGGGATTTGGGGCAGAAGAACCGGATAACATTCGAGATATGTTAGCGCAACGCTATCGCGGTTCGCGCTACAGCTTTGGTTATCCCGCCTGTCCGAATATTCAGGATCAGTACAAGCAACTGGATTTGTTAGAGACGAAGAGGATCGATTTGTATATGGATGAAAGCGAACAACTTTATCCCGAACAATCTACCACTGCCATTGTGACCTATCACCCAGTCGCAAAATACTTTAGTGCTTAAATTCGAGGCAACGGGGAACGGTTTTTTCCTGTTGCCTGTTTCCCGTTCCTGTCCCCTGGGAGGGGACAGCCGTTGTATCTGGAGTTACACCCACTAGATCGATACGTTTAAGCGTTAAGCCAAGGCAATGTTAATACATTGCTGCTGTTGTTAAACCAGACTGAGAAATTTTCATCGCTATTGAGAACTTCTATGGCGGCTGTAATTGTCGCGTAGGTCATATCAATTGCCTTCCAGTAATACCTTTCATTCCGATCTTTACGTCTGTTAACACGTTAGGTTTCAGTGTTATGACAGTTTAGAGGTTGTCTGAGAAGCAGAATTTTCTTAGGTGCGTACATCGCTGTTGATGGTGGAATCGTTGCTGGATTACGCGGATAGCTGTGGCAATACTATTGTTCTAATCACCTTAATAAACTCGTGTACCACAGGTGAAGATTCGTTCTGTCGCCAAGCCACAGCTAGTTTTAACTTAGGAAAATCATCCTCTAGAGGTCGGTAAACCACTCCTTTCGCGCTCAGGTTTTGCAAATCGGCAAGCACAAATGCAATTCCAACTCCAGCCGCTGCTAATCCCAAGCGAGTTTGAGCGAGTGCAGCCTCTTGCACGATGTTGGGAACAAACCCCGCTCGTTCGCAGCATTTGATAAAATCAGCATACAGCACGGGAGCCAGCGATCGCGGATATCCAACTAGGGGTTGGTTGGCAAGCGATGCTATGGACAATTGTTTTTGTCTAGCAAGCGGATGGGATGCCAACAGTGCAGCGATATAAGTTTCTTCATATAACGGATAGATGGCAAGAGATGGTTCGCGGATCGGCAGATAAACAAACCCAACATCAATTTGGTGGGTACGGAGTTGCTCGACATGGGCTTCCGTTCCACCACTTGTGAGGAACGGCAGTCTTAGCCAATATGCCCTTTGAAAAGGCACGTTTATTTAAAATTGTGCAGTTTGCCTTTTTGAGATTATGAGCGATCGCATTGAAGAAGTCCGTGAATTTTGGAATTCAGTTGCTGATGATTGGGACATACAAGTAGGAGATGACGGAGATAGCAACCGTCGTTTGAACTCCGATCCGGTTTTATGGAATTTTGTAGGAGATGTTCGAGATCTGCGGATTCTAGATGCTGGCTGCGGAACAGGTTATCTTAGTAGGAAATTGGCAAGTCAAGGAGCCATAGTAACGGCAATCGATCTATCAGACAAAATGATTGAAATAGCCCGTGAAAAAGCTAATAGCAGCGGTCAAAATATCGACTTTCATGTAGATAATTGCGAGACGATGGACAGTCTTGAAGATAATTTTTTTGACGCGATCGTTTCAAACTACGTTCTTATGGATGTGCCAAATCTGGAAAACGCGACGAGAGCTTTCAACCGAGTATTGAAAGTCAATGGAAACGCAATTGTTGTGTTTTCTCATCCATGTTTTCCCCAAAGTAGAGCAATTATTATTGAAGGTGGCGAATCGCTTTATCGTTGGAGTTTTTCTTATTTTGAGCGACAAAAATGTGTCGATCCACCCTGGAAGCATTTCACGTCAAATTTTATTTGGTTTCACCGACCGCTCTCCGATTACTGGAAAGCATTTAGGAACGCAGGATTTGAAATTACTGACTTTGAAGAACCAAGAATCACCGAACAACAATTTCATTTAGCTGAAACTGAACAACAGATAAAAAACTGCCAAACTCGCCCTTATTCAGTAGCATTCAAATTGAAGAAAGTCTAACTGCGATCGCTAAGAATTCATCGTTCACTTGAATGCTAGCGATCGCAATTTTTCCTATCATTCCATATGAAATCTATCCGTCGATTTTCCCTGCTGGGTATGACTATTGCCCTTCTCCCCCTCCCGGCTAGCTGTTTTCCTCTTTCTATTGGCAGCAGCTCAATGCCTTTTACTTTGTCATCACCCGACTTTACCAATTCGTCAGACACTCCTACAACGCTAAATGCTGCTCAAGCAACCGAGCAAGATATTTGGACGCAAATGCGGCAAGGAACGGGGTATGTGGTGTTGCTACGTCATGCCCAAACGGTGTCTGGAACGGGCGACCCACCAGGGTTCCGGCTAGAGGATTGCTCGACTCAGCGCAATTTATCAGCCGCAGGTAGAGACCAAGCAGTAAGAATTGGTAGGGTATTTCGCGATCGCCATATTCCATTTGCCCAAGTTCTTTCTAGCCAGTATTGCCGCTGTCTGGAGACTGCCAAGTTACTCGACTTGGGTGCTGTTACACCTTCTCCCATGCTAAATTCTATTTTTGAAGACCATACCACTGCAACCCAACAAACGCAACAGGTTCGCCAGCAGATCCTCAACCATCGAAATAGTATGTAGTAAGTAGCAACTCATGGCTGTTGCAATAACTCAATAATCGATGTCACTACAGCTTCTACATCAAGGGGTTTGGCGAAATGATGCTGAAATCCGGCGGCGATCGCCCGCTCTCGATCTGCGTTTGTAGCATAAGCTGTTAATGCAATGGCAGGAATCGATCGCGCTGATGCCAACGAGCGAATCGTGCGAATTAGCTCGTAGCCGTCTGTTTCCGGCATTCCAATATCGCTGAGGAGAAGATCGGGGCGCGATCGGGCGAGGATTTGTATTGCTTCTGCGGCAGAGGCGGCGGTAGTCACGATCGCGCCATTTTCTTCTAGAGCAGCGCTGAGAAATTCGCAAGTATCGGCATCATCATCGACGAGCAGAACTCGCACGTTAGCGAGAGAAACAGAGTTAATTATTTGGGACGTAGGTTCTACGATCGCATCTGATGGGGTGCGTGGATTTTGCATCAGAGGAATTTGAACGGTGAAGGTTGTGCCTCGTCCTTCACCTTGACTATCTGCGCTAATTGTGCTGCCATGCATTTCGACGATTTGTTTGGCGATCGCCAGCCCCAGCCCTAAGCCACCAAATTTGCGCGTAGTAGAGCCATCTTCTTGGCGAAAATACTCAAAAACATAGGGTAAAAATTCGGGATTAATACCTTTACCCGTGTCTGTGACTTGGATTTGGGCAAATTTTGGGGAGTCGGGAGTCGGGAGTCGGAATTTGGAATTAATTTTGAATTTTGAATTTTGAATTTTGAGTTGCTCCCTGCTCTCTACCTCTTTAAGCGAGATTTCGACTCGTCCGCCGCTAGGAGTGAATTTGATCGCGTTGGATAGCAGGTTCCACACGACTTGCTGCAAGCGGGTAACATCACCAGAGACTTGTAATTTAGATGATGCAAGCGTGACTTGCAGTTGAATGTTTTTTGCTTCGGCTGCCAGTCTCACGGTTTCCAAAGCGGATGAAATGACGTAAGCAAGATTGACGGGAGCGGCAGTGAGCGCGATTTTGCCACGCATGATGCGAGAAATATCGAGCAGGTCTTCGATCAGTTGGGCTTGTAATTGAGCGTTGCGTTCGATCGTGGCTAATGCCTCAGCGGTCTTAGTTTCACTAAATTTACGGCTTTGCAGCAGCTTGACCCAGCCTAGAATCGGGTTGAGAGGCGATCGCAATTCATGAGACAGCACTGCCAAAAATTCGTCTTTGAGGCGATTGGTTTGAATTAATTGTTGGGCTTGCTGCTGCAACGAATCGATTAAATGAGCGCGTTCGATCGCCACAGCAATTTGATCGGTGGCGGCTTTCATCAGGGCAATCTCTTCTGAAGTGAAGCTGGTGCGGGTGCTGCTAGCAAAGGAGAGCGTGCCTAATAGCCGTCCCCGCACGATTAGGGGCTGGCTTACATACGCTGTGATACCCAGCGAACGGACAGTATAGGCATTTGGCAAGGTAGATTGCTGGACATTATTGACGACAATTTGCTGGCATTCTTGTGCCACTAAGCCGCAAATCCCTTGACCAAATTCCAGCCACTCAATTGCTTCTGCTGCTGCTGGGGAAATCCCTGCATAGGACTGCAAGCGTAACATCTGACAGTTATTGCGTTCCTCAACCATGAAGGCGAAGTAATACTGTAAATCTAGTTGGGGGGAAAGTTTGTCGAACAAGCTGCTGATGAAGTTGAGGGGTTGCTCTGCTGAAAGCAGCCCATTGGTTGTTTCGTAAAGTAAATTCAATCTTTCGTGACGCTCTTGGAGTGCCAGTTCTGCCTGCTTGCGCTCGTCGATGTCTAGCACCACTCCCATCATATAAATCGCCTGTCCGGCAGCGTTATACGTGCAGCGCCCCTTAGCAGCAATCCAGCGTACCGTACCATCTGCCCATTGAGTCCGATACTCAACGTCATAGTCAACGAGATTGTCAATCGCTTTGGTAACAGCTTCTTGCGTTCGCTGGCGATCGCTTGGATGTAGCGAATTCAAAAATACTGAGTAAGTTACTTCCGCGTCTGCTGCCAGACCAAACAATGCTTTACACTGAGTTGTCCAGGTCAAAGTATCGCTCTCTAAATCCCAGAACCACATCCCCTGTTTAGAAGCTTCTAGCGCCAGCCGCAGGCGCTCCTCACTCGATTGTAAAGCTGCTTCGGCGCATTTGCGCTCGCTGATATTAGTGAACAGGATGGCAAACCTGTAATCTTGAGCTTCACCAATGCGGAAGGCGTTGACATCGAACCACCGATTCATTGCTTCAGAACGATTTTCAAACCGCACGGTTTCGCCTGTCAGTGCTACTCTACCGTAAATCTCAAACCAAGAGGCTTCGAGATTTGGTACGAGTTGCCGTGCTGTTTTGCCCACCGCTTGCTGGAGTCCAGTCATCTTTTCAAATGCTGGATTGATTTCGAGGAAACGGTAATCCATCGGCTCGCCGTTCTCGTCAAATACCATTTCGCAGACACAGAAACCTTCGTCAATTGTCTCGAACAACATGCGATATCGATGCTCGCTGTTGCGCAAGTCTATTTCAGCTTGTTTGCGATCGCTAATTTCGCGAAAATAGATTCCCAATCCCTCCGCCGAGGGATAGACATGAGCTTCAAACCAATTTCTAGTCGGCTCGTACAAAACTTCAAAATGTACTGGAACCTGTTCTGTCACTGCCCGTCGATATTGCTGCTCGACAACTTGACCGATTGTCCAAGGAAAAATTTCCCATTGCGTTTTACCCAAAAATGCTTCGGGTTCTAGATTCGTCAATTGTTTTACCAATTGACTTGCTGCCTGATTGACGTAGGTAATCCGCCACTCGCGATCGAGCGCCAAATAAGCATCGGTCATGCTTTCCCAAGCAGTAACGATCCGCTGATTTGCTTTGCGCAAACCTTGCTCCAAACGCTGGCGCTCCGTCACTTCCTGTACCATGACATTGATCCCAAGCACCCGTCCGTCTGCCTGCTTCAGTGGGTTTAAGCTCACGATCCAATCCCGCTCGACTTCCGGCTGGGCGCAATTAATTCCATGAAACTCAAGATTTAGCCTGGGTTCGCCAGAGGCGATCGCCTGCCGATACAATGGCTCTAATTCATCTGCTTGTTCTGGCAAAATCTCCCGTAACGTGCGTCCGATATGTTCGGAAATCGGTAAACCGTTGAGATCTGCTAAGTATTGGTTGATCCGCACGAACCGTAAGTCTGAATCGATAAAGCACAATCCAATCGGAGCAGTGGTATAAATCGATTCCAGTTCAATCAGTTGTGGGTTGAGTGCCTCTCGATCTAGGAGCAATCGCTCTGTCGTCAATTGTCGTTCTGGCGTAACATCCCAAATCGTTGTTACTACAGAATATGGTACGGATTCATTGGCTTGGAATAGTGGCTGTGAGTCTAACTTTAGCCACGCTAATTTTCCATCTGGACGATAAAAGCCTATGACAACATTTGTTACAGGCTGTCCCGATCGCAAAGCTGCGATCGCTGGATATTCTTCTAGCTCAAACGGCGAACCATCTTCATGAACGATCTGCCAAAGCGGAGCAAACGTAGTTACACCGATTAATTGCTCGGTAGTATAGCCCACAATCTCTGCGGCTCTAGGGTTACAAGCAGCGATTGTCGCATCAGCAAGTTGCAGCACTACGCCCGGGGTTGTTTCTGGAGCAGAAACTTGTTGTAAGCGATCGCCCTGAAAAACATTTAACATCTGAGATCCAAAACTACTTCCGCTTCGCATTTTTTGAGCTGGCTTGAGCAATCGAATCTACTACCCCTAAAAAGCGATCGTCAAGTCATTAATCCATCAAAGTACTTACATCACATGGAAAACATCTAGCTTGAGATAGATGATATCCATGCGTGAGTGTAACACAGATTAATTTGCAGTCAAAGCTTGCCAGTTAAAGTTTGGTATTGCACTTCATCAATTTTGCCTGCTTCATATAAAGTTTGGGTAATTTCCGAAATTTTCAGCACGGCATGGGCGCGATAGCCATTATCTTTGAGCCGATCTTTTACCCCTTCTTCATGGTCGATAAATACAACAATATCTTCTACATTTAAACCCGCCGATTTTAACTTTCCCGCTCCTTCTATTGCACTTTTACCGCTAATCAGAATGTCGTCAACAACTACGACTGTTTCCCCTGGCTGAAAATACCCTTCGATTGCTCTCCTTGTTCCGTGGGCTTTAACTTCCTTGCGGGGAAAAATCATCGGGTAATTCATTCGCAATGCCAATCCCGTAGCAGTGGGTAAGGAGCCGTAGGGAATTCCAGCAATGCGATCGAAGTTTAGAGTTTGTAAGATTTCTGCATAAGCGTTGAGAACTTGCTCGAAAACTTGGGGATTAGAAATAATCGTGCGTAGATCGATATAGTAAGGAAATTCTGCCCCCGATGCCTGTACGTAGTTACCAAAAATAATGCAGCCAAGATCGTAGAGTTGCAAAATCAATTGGGTGTGGGGATGCTGTTCCAACAAACAAACATCGGGAAACCACACATCACACTGAGAAGCACTTTTAACAGCTGCGGCTCTAGCTTGCTCTACTTCTTGTCGCAAAGCTTGAATCTGACTAGCTGGGTTGTCTTGGCTCAAAACGTCTTGAGGTACGGGAACGAGTAATCCGCTACCGTTGGAATTTAAACCTGCGGCTAATAGTTGAGGTAATTTACTTGCTTGCGCCCAAATACTCCGAGCCATAATCGTTCTTTCGGGAGTAATTGCTCGAATTTTGGCTAGTACCTCAGGGGAAGTGGTTCCAACTTCTAAACAGACTTGTTCGGGAGTCCCCCAGATTTTCGCTTCTTTCACTATTTGTAAGTAAAAGGGAGATTCAGGCGAAGGATATTGCTGTAATGCGATCGCCCCAGGATTAGAAGTGCAGCACAATACAAATACTCCCTTGCCTGGATAAACTAAAAATGGTGCGACGCAATCTTGCCCAGGATAAGGACTGAGGGTGACAGCATCGACTCGCCAGCGCTCAAATACTGTTTGGGCAAAAATTGTACTAGTGTTAAGGTCGCTGTGTTTGGCATCCAAAATAATTGGCATGTCTTCAGGAATGGCTTTGAGCGTCCGTTCTAGCAACTCCATACCTGGGACACCTAAAGCCTGATAAAAGCCCAAAGTCGGCTTATAAGCGCAAATTAAATCTGTCGTTTGGGCGATGACAAATTGCAACCAGTTATCCAAATCGTCGATAATACTCTTCTCAGACCGATTTGAATTTTGGCGAGGCATCATTTCAGGATTTGGATCGAGTCCGAGAAACAACAAACTCTGATTGCGGGCGATCGCGGCGTTTAATTTATCGAAAAATGTCATATACAGTTATCAGGGAGCAGGGAGCAGGGAGCGCACGAGCAGTGACCAGTTAATTCTCGACTTACGATTTACGACTTCTTTTACTAATGTCTCTCATGTCAGTTTTCAAAAAATGGCGATCGCGGTTGAGGCAATTTTCGCTTAAGAATAGATTGTTTGCTCCTCTGTATGTCAGTTGTTTGCTACTGATTCTATTCCTTATCGTACAAGGTTGTCTGAATCTACTAGTAGAAAATCTCCATCAGCAAGCTTTTAGTTGGGTGACTCATTCTTTACTGGTAGAACAGCAAACAGAACGTCTGTTGAGTCATGCTTTAGATCAACAAACTTCAATTCGAGGCTATTTAATTACTAAAGATAAAGAATTACTCGATAATTACGATCGCGCTAATAATGCTTTTCATAGTAGTTTTAACTCTTTAGAAAAATTGACAAAAGGAGATCAAAACCAACTAGAACAGCTCCAGGTAATTGAATCAATTCATACAATTTGGCAGGATAGTTTTGTGCAAAGTGTCATAGCTGGTACTGCTAGTAGGACTTATCTACCTGGAAAGATTTTATTCGATCCCATGCGCGATGTTGTCAAAACTATGTTGCAGCATGAAAAAAAAATCCTCTCTCAACGCCAGCAGCAATTGCAGCAAATTAACCATATCAAAGCAGCGCTGGAAGTCTTCAACGTCTTCATAGCTAGTATTGGAGTTAGCTGGAACTTATGGTTGTTACGCAAGCGGGTAGAAATTCCCCTACGCCATTTAACTCAAGTCAGCCAAGCTTGGCGGGCTGGTAAGCTAGAAATTCGGCTCGGTTATACTACATCAGATGAGATCGGACGGTTGGCTAGCGTACTCGATGAGATGGCAGCAGAAATTCGTCAGCGTCAACAATACAGTCAAATGCGTAACCAACAGCTAGAAGATTTGATCTCTGCACTGTCTCATGACTTGCGCACGCCTTTACTCGCCACTCGTAACACGTTGCGCCCGATGTTGAATGGGGCTTTTGGTCCTGTCGATGAGACTTGGAGAGAAATTCTAGAAGAGTATCGCCAATCGAACGAGCAATTGCTGAAATTAGTAGATAATTTGCTCGATGTATCTCGTTATGAAGCTGGTGGCGGACAGCACTTAAACTGGGAACCCCTAGATTGGGCAAAGATTTGCTTTCAAGCTGTGGAGCTAATTTGTCAGATTCACGATCGCCAGCGTACTCCTACTATTTATATCGCTGCCTCACTCCCTACAGTCTACGGCGATCGGTTAGAAATTCAACGAGTGGTGCAAAACTTATTAGATAATGCCGCACGGGTTAGCCCACCAGATAAAGAGATTACAATCGAAGTCAGTTTGTTAGGAAGCGATCGCATCAAAGTCTCCGTTCGCGATCGAGGTCCTGGAGTCCCACTCCACGAAAAAGACAAACTCTTCCATCGCTTTATCCAAGGGAGAGGTAGGCGGGGTGGTGCAGGATTGGGTTTATATCTCTGCCGTCAGATCGTCGTTGCTCACGGAGGTACGATCGAAGTGGATAGTCAGTTAGGTGAAGGCAGTACCTTTTGGTTTACTCTGCCAGTTTCTTTGGCATTCGATGGGGAAGCGGGAGTCGGTAGGGGCGGGTTTGGAAACCCACCCGTACGGGAGTCGGGAGTCGGAGGAGTCGGAAACTAGTAATGAGCGGGTCTCAGGTAGAGGTTGTGGTACGAATTTTATTAGTCGAAGATCATGCTTTGATGCGTCGAGGGATGAAAGGACAGTTTGCTCTCGAACCCGATTTTTGTGTCGTGGGAGAAGCTGCTGATGGCAGGGTGGCAGTTCAATTATCTGCCGAGTTAGAACCAGATGTCGTATTAATGGATATCGATCTGCCCGTGATGGATGGGATCGCGGCAACTCAACAGATCAAAAGCGATCGTCCCACGACGCGAATACTCGCCTTAAGTGCCTTTGACAACGATACTCAAGTAATGGGAATGTTAGCCGCAGGGGCTGATGGCTATTGTCTCAAAACAATCGAATGGGAACAACTGCTAGCTGTAATTCAGTTAATTCAAACTGGTGGCGCTTATCTCGACCCGCAAATAGCCCGCAAAGTGGCACGGATGCTCAAGCCTAATCCGGTAATTCCCGTTCAAGAACAGTATTCCACCATCTCACCTATTCCAGTTCTCAGCAGCCGCGAACGAGAAGTTCTCAAACTAATTGCTGAAGGACGCTCGAACCAAGAGATTGCCCAACAACTATTTCTTTCCCTGGGAACGGTCAAGTCTTATGTGCGGATGATTCTTAATAAACTGAGCGTTGACGATCGCGTTCAGGCAGCAGCTTTAGCCGTGCGCGAAGGACTAATTTAAATTACGTAAATTCAATTACACGCATGACATCTTCAATTAAAATCTTGTAGTGTTTGCCGCAACATCTTTGCTAACTCTGCCGGATTTGACGCAATTGGCAGCTTGCAATTTGCCTCTAGTTCAGACCACAAAATAAAAGGCTTGTCTGTCTGAAGATAGAGTTGTTCTGGCGCGGGCAGACATATTATTAGGATGTCTGGGTCGAACAGAGTCATCTCCTCACCAGTAGGAACCCCATAGTAAGGTAAGACTTCTACCATCTGTTCGAGACAGTAGCGGCTCACACGTTGTACTGTTGCGACAAGTCTACCGAGAATCATGACCCGGCAAGGCTGCTTATTATCGCACAATTGATGCAAAAATTGAGTCACGAACGAGTATTTTTTATTTAATAGCAAATTTGTTAACTCAATCACACTAAACTAGATACCCCTGTTCGCACTTCTGTCAAGTGGATATCCAGGTGGCTATTTTTTTTGGTGAAGAACGCAGCCTACAAGTATCCACTAGGTAGTTTTCCCCAAACTGTATCTAGCAATACTGTATTAATGCTTAACAGAATTAGGGGTTTCGGACAGTAGCTGTGGATACAACAGAACAGGTTTATCAACTCATCAAGCAATGGTGTTTTGCAGGCGATCGGTTTCAGGCGGGTGCTACTTTACGCCAGATTGCCGTCATTACTGAATGTTTGCCAGAAGTACCCGAACAGTTAACAGACAAGCAGCTTAAATATATTGTGCGGTGGATACAGGAAAACCACCCAAATGCCTACTTGTGGGCAATGGGTCAACGCTGTGTAGGTCATCCAGCCGCAGTCTGGGGTATGGGCTTACCGAATTTAGATTCAGTGATGCCGAGAATTGCTAGTAGTTTCTGAGCGAAAATCATGTCTGTAAATGCACTACTTTCACCAGTTGAATATTCTTTAGACGTTATCAAACACGAAGTCTTACATCTAGTACAGAAAGGAATTATTAGCCGTAGACAACCAATGTACGTCCTCTGCGAATACATCCCAGCTAGAGATTGGACGGCTTTTGAGCGAGAATTGGAAAAACACGAGTACAACTTGCGCGATCGCATTGCCGATCTCCTCGATTGCGAACGCTGGGAAAATGATTAAACGAATGGCAAGGGACTAGGGTAAGACTAGGAAGGCGATCGCAGGGTAAAGGGAGAAAATTACTCTCGATCTATATTCCCTAGTTCCGAACGCCAAGCGGAAGATTTTATCTATTTATAGCTAAATTGTTTACATAGCAAAGCATGGAAAGGTTCGGGTATCAAAGTAATTTCTAGCTTTTGCTTAAAAGATTTTTTGTTCTGCTCTCTGCTACATACAGAAATATACGTAGGGTGCGTTAGCCTTTGGCGTAACGCACCCTACTATATGTAACGTGTCTATTTGAGTCATTTGTCATACCCTACGGGAAGGGCTTCGCCCTATGTCATTTGTGAAACCATTGTTAGTATGTCACAGACAAATAGACGGTATTTTCACAATTGGTTTAGACCCGCTATATTGCTAGAAATTATTAGAAAAGTCAGGCTCATGCACTCTAGCTTAGGGAAGAATAAAACCAGCTTAGGTAGTGAAAAACTTACTTCTTGAGATACTGTGTGCTTATGTTTTAGATAGCTAGATTATATATATAAAATCACAATAAGCTGCATTAACAATCGATCCTGCTAAAACGCTGGCACCACAAAGATAATTTGCTATTTTTGAATTAGGAAAGCAAATAAGTTTTCTCTATTAATTCAACGCAATTTCGAGGGAGAAAAGTTAGCGATCGCGCTTTCTAATTCTGCGTGTCAATTTTCCAGAAGTTAATCGCCGCTAGGCAATGTCTTTGTATTTTTAACGCCATACATCAAGAAGAGCGTGAGGAAGGTAGCTTACATATGACTCAGGTTGTCAATTTAATTTCCCTTGTAGTAGAAGCAAGCATTTCCTACAAGTCTCGTCCATCGATCGCACTTGCATTATCTCCCATGAAGTCTTTAAAACAACGGTTAGATACTTTTGAGATTGCTCACCCAAAAGTTGCAAAATTGATTGCGAAAACTATTCCAGCGCAATGTCCTTTTGAGCGAGATATTATTCTATTCGGTCATAAAGTAGGACACATTCCTCCTCTATGCAAACTCAACCCCCTATACGAGCAATTGGTCGGTTTAAGATTTCGTGCTTTATGTTACCTTGCCGACTGCTGCGGTGAAGACATTCAAGCATACTGTTAAAGAAGTCAGAAGTCAGAAGTCACTGATAACTGACAACTGATAACTGTTTATCGCGTTTGCTGGCTGAGTAACTTCATCGCAATTTCTAAGCTCGATTTCATGCGGTTGAAAGAAGCCGCTAGGATGCCAATTTCATCATTAGAATTCTGCTCGAAATCCGCACTCATTTCTCCGGTGCTAACTCGCTCTGCGGTTCTAGACATTTTCTTAATTGGCTGAATTACAGATCGTTTTAAGAAGAAGTTGAGCCACAGCACGACGATCGCAAAAATTCCAAACAATATCCCCATAACTAGAGATAAAGAGCGTTTAGAACTCTCAAAGATCTCGCTCGAAGGTACAGAAATAATCTGTGCTGCTACAATTTCATTTAATTTCCAACCAAAACCCCACTCCGAGCCATAGGTAGCAATTTGGCTTTTAGGTGCTGCTTCTGGGGTAGAGTGACACCGCAAACAACTTTCTTTAGGTATTGCTAATGGTCGAGCAATGTAAAAGACTTCTCCACCTGGTAAATTGCGAAAACCAGAAATTTCTTTAGTATTCGATTCGTTGCGGAAACGCTCGACAATTTTAGCTTCAAAAGCATCAGCTTTATCGCGTAGGTTGGTAGGATTGAGCGTAGCTTCTTTATAGAAAAAGTTGCGATATTCTTCGTTTTTACGTAAGTTTTCAAAAACTTCCGTAGCGGAGTAAGCTGGTACCGTTTCAGGAATAAATACTGGTTCGGTTTCGAGCTTAGGTGCAAGCAGGGGATTGATGCGATCGTTAGTATATGCTCTAACAGCATTCATCGCCTTGATGAGAATTGCTGCTTGAGAACTAACTTCCCTTTCCGCTCTCTGTTCGAGTACCTTGGAGAGTGCCGCACCACTGATGATAATCCCACCGATGAAAACTACGACCAACATTAAGCTAAATTTGGCAGTAAGCTTAAGATTTTTTAACA
>NZ_JBOFLP010000230.1:0-13459 GCF_051657925.1 Chroococcidiopsis sp. | reverse complement strand
ACTAATAACCATGACTAAAGTCATAGGGCGATCGTGACCTTTTCTACATGAGGTTGAGCGGACTAGTTTCTAAGATGGTGGCACAGAATTGGTGTAGTGAGTGTATCGCTGAGCGTGAAGTTAAAATGAAAACTGATTTGCCTGATTCAGGGCGTTCTCATTGCGCGTGAAAGACTTAAAGAAAGTAGGAATTACTAAGTGGTTGCTGGGAATGTTCTTGCTTGGCTTCTTAGCCGCAGCTAGCTACATTGTTTATCGTCAAATTGTCATTGTTCCCCGTCAAGCCGCCCAGCGCCAAGCCCTATCTGTTCCAGTGGAACGATTGAATTTATCCGTAACTGTTGCAGCTAACGGCACAATTAAACCAGAGCGATCGATTAACGTCAGCCCTAAAAGTTCTGGGCGGCTGAAAAGCCTATTGGTAAAAGAAGGAGATTGGGTAAAGCAAGGGCAAATTATCGCCTACATGGATGATTCAAATTTACAGGGACAATTAATCGAAGCAAAGGGAAGATTTGCAGAAGCGCAAGCAAATTTACAAAAATTGCTGGCGGGGAATCGCGTTGAAGATATTGCTCAAGCGCAAGCAGAGTTACAAAATACTCAAGCAACCTTAGAAGAAGCAACCTCAAACCTGCGCCAAAACGAGCAGTTATTCGCCTCTGGAGCAATTTCTAGTCGAGATTTAATTACATCGCGCGCTGCTTACAATAGTGCTAAAGCATTTGTGGATAGAGCGCAGCAAGCTTTAACATTACAACAAAATGGTTCGCGTCCTGAAGATATCGCCCAAGCCCGCGCTCAAGTCGAACAAGCACGAGGGGCATTACAAAATATTCAGACACAAATTAAGGATACGGCGATCGCGGCTCCTTTTAGTGGTGTAGTAGCGCAAAAATATGCCGATCCCGGTGCTTTCGTCACTCCCACCACCGCAGGTAGTTCTGTTTCTGGCGCAACTTCCAATTCTATCTTGGCACTGGCAGCGAACAATCAGGTTGTCGCCAACGTATCAGAAAGCAATATTGCTCAAATTCGCATCGGACAAGAAATTAGCTTTCGAGCTGATGCTTATCCAGGTAAAACTTTCAAAGGGCAAGTGATTCAAATTGCCGTTCAATCTACCGTAGAGCAGAACGTCACGAGTTTTCAAGTTAAAGCTGCAATTCTCACCGCTCCTCAGCTGTTGCGATCGGGCATGAACGTTGATGTTGATTTTAAAGCAGGCGAACTGAAAAATGCGATCGCCGTCCCCACAGTTGCGATCGCTCGTCAACCTAACGGTACGGGTGTATTTGTCGCTAGCGAGAATAATAATCCCATCTTTACCCCCATCCAAACCGGAGTGACTGTAAATGACAAAACCCAAGTTTTATCAGGACTTACGGGAACCGAAAAAGTCTTCATCACCTTTCCACCAGGAACTCGTCCCCAAACCAGAACGCCAGGAATCCCAGGTATGGGAGGTTCGCGACGGTGAACAGTTATGATTGGTCATTGGTCATTGGTCATTGGTCATTTGTTGTTGGTTGACAGTTGACGCTCCTCTGCTCCTGAAGCTCTCTTCCCCGACTCCCGACTCCCGACTCCCGATTATTCATCATGTTCAAAAAACCATCTATCCCCAAGCAATCTAACACCGTCTCAACTGCTGAAGTTGTCGGGATGGCGGCGGAATCTTTATGGAACCATAAGTTACGCACGGGATTGACAATGCTGGGTGTAATTATTGGGATTTCTTCGGTGATTTCTATTACTTCGGTAGGACAAGGCGTACAAAAATCTACCGAACAACAGATTCAAGCTTTGGGTACGAACGTGATGCTCGTCCTCGCTGGTGCGTCTACGACTGGTGGCGGGATTAACCAAGGGGTGGGTTCGGCTTCGACTTTGACTTGGGAAGATGCTAAAGCTGTGGCGCAACAGGCTCCAGCGGCGATTGGAGTGACTGCTTTTTTACAACGTCAGTTTCAAGTTGTTTATGGCGGGCAGAATATTTCTACTAGCGTTCTCGGGACGGATTTATATTACTCTGAGGTGAAAAATATTCGCCCCCAAGTCGGACAATTTTTTACTCAGGCAGATTTAGATGCGGCTCAACCAGTTGTAGTCTTGGGTTCTAAGGTACGAGATCAACTGTTCGGTGCAGAAGTTAATCCGGTAGGAGCTGATATTCGGATTCAGCGACAAAGTTATAAAGTACTGGGGGTAATGGAGCCAAAAGGCGCGGTTGGGGGTCAAGATCAAGACGATCGCGTGTACGTACCGTTAACGAATATGTCGGCGCGGTTGGTAGGAAATAATGCTTTGACTGGAGTTTCCATCAACGGATTTTGGTTAGCAGCTAGTAACGAGACGCAGTTGGATGCGGCACAATTTCAAGTCACGAACCTCTTACGCTTGCGTCACAATATCTACCCACCGCAAGCAGATGATTTTCGGATTATTAATCAGGTCGATATTATCAACACGTTTAGTAGTGTCGTAGGATTATTTACCGTGATGGTAGTGGCGATCGCGGGGATTTCTCTAGTTGTAGGCGGGATTGGGATTGCCAATATCATGCTAGTTTCGGTTGTCGAACGGACAAAAGAAATTGGTATTCGCAAAGCTGTAGGCGCAACTAATGCGGCGATTTTAATTCAGTTTTTAGCCGAAGCGGTTGTCGTCTCTGTCGTTGGCGGAGGGATGGGAATTGGGTTAGGGGTGGCGATCGCGGCTACTGCTGCGAATATTTTCAAATTTCCCCTCATTGTATCGTTGTGGTCGATCGCGAGTGGGTTTGGGCTTTCTTTCGTCGTCGGACTGCTAGCGGGAGTCATCCCAGCTCGGAATGCTGCTAAATTAGATCCCATTGCCGCTTTGAGAAGCGAGTAAAAATCTTTTATTCTCTGCTATAATCGTAAAGCCGATATGCGGATGTGGCGGAATTGGCAGACGCGCTAGATTTAGGTTCTAGTACCGAGAGGTGTGAAGGTTCAAGTCCTTTCATCCGCATTCCCTCTCTCTTCAAGCCTTTCAAGCTTTTATACCAATTCGTAAGCTCTACACAATTGGCATCAGGATATCGCCTCGAACTGATTCCACATTTAGCTACACTTTCGATCCATTAGTTGGACAGATTGTCTTTGCACTCAAAACATTTTTAGAGAAAGTTGCGATCGGGCAATTCCTATTTCTCCAAAATTAAAACAGCCCCAGAATAACAACACACACCAGGGCTGCTGACAACAAACAACGCACTCACACATAAAAGTGCATTGCACGCATTGGTATCGTATTATAAAACATTTGTACTAAGCAAGCATCATTGTGACAACTACCAGAGTAGGTAAGTAAGAATGCACTAGCAAGCGATCGCCCAATTGCTAAGACAGTAGTAGAAAGGGCGATCGCTTTGATAGAACGGCAACTTGAAGTCTTGGGGGTAAAACTAACATGACCATTACTGCAATAGAACTGCCGATGGAGAAGAATCTCTGATTGAGATTACCAACGCCATCGGACGCATTTTGCGCTACACAGATGGAATCGGTCGAGCAGAACTAGAAACTAATGATGAAAAGTTGTCTGCAATACTCTATCAAATTACAATGCGTGTAGCTAAATTTGTGAATGAGGATACCGTTCGATGACCGCTCGTCCATACGATGTCGTGCTTTACGGAGCTAGTGGTTTTACTGGCAAGCAAACAGTACAATACTTTGCCCAGCACGTAGTTTCTAGCGAAGTACGTTGGGCGATCGCGGGTCGTAACCGTGAAAAACTCGAACAGGTGAAGGCGCAAGTTGGTGTCAATGTCGATGTGTTAGTTGCAGATAGCCAAGATGCAACTGCCATAGATAATATTGTCTCCCAGACACGGGTACTGCTAAATACAGCAGGACCATTCGCTCTCTATGGCAATAAAATTGTTGATGCCTGCGTGCGCTTCAAAACCCATTACGTTGATATTACGGGCGAGACTCCTTGGGTGAAGGAACTCTGCGATCGCTATCACGATAAAGCCGCAACCGATGGTACTCGCATTATTCCCTGCTGTGGGTTTGATTCCGTGCCTTCGGATCTGGGAACTTACCTGATAGTCCGCTACATCCAACGAGAACTGGGAACATCCTGCCGAGCGGTGAAAGCTTACTATCAAGCTATGGGCGGGTTTAACGGTGGGACTCTAGCTTCTGCTTTTAACCTCTATGATTCGACTCAGGTAAGTCAAGTAAGCAATCCTTTCCTACTCGATCCAACAAGCGATCGCTCCCCAGAAGAAATAGAACGCAATCGAGATCCACAATTCCCGCAATACGATCCCGATATTGATACGTGGGTAGCGCCATTTTTCATGGGTGCGATTAATACCCGCGTAGTACGCCGCAGCAGTGCCTTATACAGTCAGTGGCAAGAACCATACGGCGTTGACTTTACCTACCAGGAATACCTGAAGTTCGACCCCCCGCTAGGATGGCTACCAGCAGTTGGGATTACGACTGCAACGGCTCTATTTATAGGTGCAATCCAGCAACCGCCAGTCCGTAACCTGCTGCAACCCCTTTTACCCCAACCAGGTAGCGGTCCGTCGGAGAAAACAATGAATGAGGGATGGTTTCGTTGCGAACTTTTAGGATTGACGAGTGACGGATGCAAGGTACGGGGACTGATTGGCGATCGCGGCGATCCTGGCAACCGCGCTACGGTGAAATTTTTGTGCGAGTCAGCATTATGTTTGGCATCGAATGAAGACAAACTACCTGGCGGTTGGCAACGCGGGGGCATCCTCACCCCTGCAACTGGACTCGGTGACGTTCTGGCAGAGCGATTGCGCCATGCAGGTATGACTGTCGAGGTTGGAGTAGCTTGAATTAAGAAATGCGATCTCCCGAATTAGAGGCGATCGCACCCCTCAAGCAAGCACCACTAAGATTGGTATCGCTCGTGTTTGCGCCCGTTAAGTCTGCCCTTGATAAGTCTGCACCGCTTAAGTCGGCTCCACTCAAATTAGCATCGCTCAAATCTGCCGCAGTTAAGTCAGCACCACTGAGATTTGCGCCGCTGAGGTTAGCACCTCTCAACTTCGCCCAGCCGAAATTTATCTGATTTAGATTGAGATGGCTGAGATCGGCACACATGAGATTGGCATTGATAAAGTGTCTATCTCCGACCGCGTAGCGCCGTTTTAATGTCTCAACACTTAGTTTGGGTAATAAAGTACAAGACTTACCGCTGTCACACCATCTAGCTTCCACTAGGCTAGCAGCAGTTTTAATTGCTATTTCATCCGAGGTAGGTATGACAACACTATTACACTCATCCCATTCACCGTCGAGCATGAAAGCAACATTGTAGGCTGCATCACGTGAATCGAATAAGAGAACGCGATTTTCCCCAGCGCGATCGCTCAATCTAACGATCGCATCTCTCCAGGATGAGAATTTTTGCAGTAAGTCTTTCATACTCTCGAATTACCCCATCACAAAATTAATTGTTAGCCGATCCTGGCTCAGTCAGCTTGCGGTGCAGTTCGGCGTTGACGGTATCGGGCAAGACTTTGCTCACCGCACCTTGAATTTTGGTCGCGAGCGACCCAGCGATTATACTATCCTTACCTTTCATCAGAGCTTCAAACCCCTGCTTGGCAACCTCAGCTGGATCGTCCTTCTCATTTGCACCTACGTTAGTATCGTCCATTCCCGCACGGTGGAAAAAGTTAGTTTCAGTCGGTCCAGGCATGAGCGCAGTTACAGTTACGCCTGTATCCTTCAACTCATTACGTAACCCTTCCGAGAAGGATTGGATAAAAGCTTTAGAAGCTGCATAGACTGCCTCAAACGAACCAGGCATCAGGGCGGCGATCGATGACGTGAAGAGAATTCGACCCTTGCCGCGATTCACCATATCCTTGACAACCCGTTTGGCAAGATGAACGGACGACACAACGTTGAGGTTAATGAGATTGAGTTCGTCTTGTAGATCGGTTTCGCGGGCAAAATCGCCGCCAACACCAACACCTGCATTAATGGCGATCGCATCCACTGCTCGATTCGAGTCTTGAATTTTCTGATATAGCGCCTCAACACCGTCATAGGTAGCGAGATCCGCCTGCACCGTCTCAACTTTGGCACCCATCCCTTCCAATGTCTGAGCAACTTCGTTTAGGTTTGAATTAGTGGCTGTGATGAGGAGATCGAAGCCGTTTTGGGCGAACTGTTTGGCAAGTTCGTAGCCGATACCACTGGAAGCACCTGTAACGACAGCTAGGGGACGGGTGAATGAATTATCCATAAATCGTAAAAAACTGCATACTTCTAACCCTTACAATCCTAGAAACACAACAGTGCGATCGCGTCTTTCCAATGAAGTAATACTACTGTGCCTTTTAGAGGAGTTTTGACAGGTGAGTTTTGACAGGTGAGTTTTGACAGGTGAGTTTTGACAAAGGACAACCCGGACAGCCTAAACTTCCCCTACTACCAATTCCGTTTGCCATTGTGACAGATCCGACCCCCCCTAGTCTCCCTAACAATGGGTGGAACAATGCCCCCCTTTTTAAGGGGGGTTGGGGGGATCTTCACACGAAGTAGTCAACAAAAAACGCCTGCTATTGAATGAGAATTGTCACCTCTTCGGCTTTGGTATGCAAAGCTTTTTTCACCTGATGCCCGATCTTCTCAATCAGCTCGTCAAAAGCCTGCCGCTCCTGGGTCATTTTTTCTCTCAGACTTGACTCTAGTTCGGGTTTCATTTTGTCACAGATACTATCTATTGTTTTATCTCCTAATGCCACAAAACGAATCCAACTAGGAATATCCAACTTTTCCTTAATCGCGTCTTCAATTTTCTCCCGATTTAGCCCCACTCCCCCACCAACGAGAGCTGCACCATAAACTAGTGCGATCGGCACGATTAAATGCCCAGTTAAGAGTAGAGCGATAATGCTACCGACAGTACCACTGCCAATGACCAAATTAATTGTAAATGCCACTGCATCGGCAAGGATAGCATCGCCTATGGGTAAATCAGGATTGACTAGAGTTGGGTCGATGCCACTTTCTAACCTTAAACTGCTTCTAGGAATTTGAAACTGACGACAAATCGGATCGGTTCGCTCGGCTATTTCAGGTTGAATGCTGCTGTTGAACCAAGTCACGCATTTATTATCGATGAGTTGCCGACCGCGATCGCTTTTTAGCCACTGTTCTGCTTGGCTTTTCATCCAACTTTCAAGCTCTGCCAGAGTGCGAATTTGACCGTTTTTCCAGTTTTTTAATCCAGGTTTGACAGCATTTTCAATCAAGGCGATCGATAATGGCTGAGTTATTAGCTCGATTAGCTCTGGAATATTTCTGGCGATCGCCTCTTTCAGCTGGTGCGAGTCATATAGTTTGTCAACTTCTGCTTTAAATGCACTAGCGCGTAGTTCCCATCTTCCTACTCGTGCTAGACCTAATGCAATGCATCGTTCTGGTTCTGGATCGGGACGAACTTGAGTTTCGGGTTCGGGAAAAATTTCTTCGCAAATTTGGCGCGTAAAACTCATGCGAGATGCACCACCAGTCATCAATAAAACTTTGGGCGTAACGCCAAGTTTTTCTAGCTTTTCCTTTGCTTCATTGACTGTCTGACGATACGACTCTTTCCAACTTTTATTTCCTAGTTCGGGTAGAGGCTGGTTTAAAATTTCTGTGATAATTTGCTGATTAACTTTAGGAATAAAGAAAATCTGTTCGTTAATCGACTCAAAACCGCGTGCGAAGGATTGAGAATCGCTGTATATCTGTTCGTTAGAAAAGTAATCTTCTTTCGCTTTACGACAGGCAAGTTCGCACCGTGCTTGATGATGAGGGTATTCTGCAAATACTTTTTCTAGTAAAACTTTCTGTTCGTGGTTAGCAAGAGTACGAGCAAAAATCGCCCGATCGATCAAACTAGCTCCTAAAGCATTACTGCCAAAATCTAGTGGGATTTCGTGAAAGCTCTTAACTAGAGTAAAATCTGTAGTCGAAGAGCCAAGATCGACAATCAGCACTGATGACTTAAGCTGGTCGTAGCCAAACTTACCAACTTCTTTGGCTTGCATAAAAGCAGCCCGCGATTCGGGTACGACACTTAATAATGGAATGCCAGTTGACTCTAATAAATGCTGGTATTTTTCTCGCTCGTCTAAAGTCCATCCTGAAGGACATCCAACATAGAAATGGCTATGAATTCCACCTTCAATCTGTTTACTTTCTTTGAGCAGACGATAATAAGTTTCTAGAAATCTACTGATTGTTTCTCTAGAATTAAGGTCGTCTGGCTTTTGCTTAAAAGTGATTTTCAGTTGAGTCACGTCAGCTTGAATTAACGCTTGGTCTCCCACAAGATAGCCTAATTCGGGATGCCAGCCAAGAGCGGTAATTTGGTTCTTCTTATGATTTATTTCTAACATTTGCGGAGACTCAATACTTTGAGCTGGCGCTTTAGCTACAGCCGTTTCGCCATGTCCCAAATCAAAACCTACTATCTCGACAACTTTCACGTTCATAGTGTTATTTATAGTTAATATTTAATCTGAATCTCGCTCGAAGTTGAATGTGATGTTAGACAAATTCACGATGACACAATATTTTCATTTTCAGTCTTAGAACGAGCTGGCTCAATGACTCGACCGCGTAGCAGCAGGCGATCGCCCTTCCATAAGGCAGGGGTTATAGTAATGTATTCTTGAGCCGAGCGGTCTATATTTGGCTCGAAGTCAAAATACTCGCGACGGCTAGATTCGTCATGCGGTCGGTACATCTGAATTCTAATTCCCTGCTCCATTAAAATTTGCGGCAGAAGTTTCGTAAGTTCCAGCGTCATTTGCGGTTGAGCCAGAAATGACGCGCCACTGAGTCTTTGTAGAAAATTCAAAAGTTCTGGCAATTCTTCTATGCCACTAGCATCAATTGTCTTCTGGTTTTCCGAAGCTGCAACGGCAAGATCGATCGTATTTAGAGCATCGCCTAAACTATTTAAAAAAGTCGCTTTATCGATCTGCAATTTTGACGGAAGTGTTTCCTTCAGCACGGCAGAATCTAGGCGATTTTCTTGACTAGCATTGAGTTGAAATACTACTTCTAGCCCGACTAGCAGAAAGAGCAACAAAATTGCAATCCAGACTTGCGAAGAATTTGAATACGATGAGAATAACGCTCCTAAAATGCCGATACAACTGAGTCCTTGTAGCAATTTTAGAATTAAGTTTTTTGGAGAAAACTTAGAAATTTGACTAAAAAATTGTTGCTGTTCTATACTTGAATCTTGCCTAGAATCGATCGCAGTCAGAGTATTTATAGACTGCCGCAGCACTTCTAAAAAAAAGGAAGCCAAACGCACCTGAGCGATATTGAGTTCGCCAACATAACTTCTTTCAAGTTCGTCAAGTCGGTTCTGCACCACCTTAACTACTTGCTCTATGCTAGTCGCTCTCTCGATGTCTGAGTGTAGATCGCTGCGGCTTTCGCTAAAAAGTGTTGTGAGTGTCTTCATTTTACTAGACGAGGCTTGGGAAGCTAGAGTGCCTCTCTAAAAACGGTAACTTCTTCAATAGGCTGACGACCACTAACTCCAGGGTTACTTTTATCGTCGCTTCGCTCCTGGGTGTGGGGTGTGGGGTGTGGGGTGTGGGGTGTGGGGTGTAGTGAGTAGCTAGTGGCTAGAATTGCTCCCGATCTTTCCCCTGCTCCCTGCTCCCTGCTCCCTATTTTGTAAACATACTCAAGTTGTGTCCTAAAGAACCCTGACCTCTGGTGGAGGTAGTTGGAGTAATGTTATAGGCAGACTAGTAGAACTGCTTTGTACTTTTGGCAAAAACCAATGACTACGAGCAATTCGCATCTAGATGCAGTATTGCAGCGCTCAAACCCCCTCGTTCAGGTGTTTGCAGATGACGGCAGATTTCCTAACAATGAAAAACTTCCTCTAGTTTTGTACCAAAATGCGGTGAAGTTACCTCAGCAAGATCCTGCCGCAACTTTCGAGGCGATATTCCATGCCAATGAATGGAGTGGCTCTTGGTGCAATGGCATATATCCTTATCATCACTATCACAGCACTGCTCACGAAGTGCTGGGAATATCTCGCGGTGAGGCTTCTGTCCGACTTGGCGGCGATGACAATGGGCAAACTTTTGAGGTTCGGGCTGGAGATGTCATCATCATCCCTGCTGGAGTAGCACACAAAAATCTAGGTTCTAGTCCCGATTTTCAAGTGGTGGGAGCCTATCCGCAGGGGCAGAAATGGGATATGAACTATGGAAAACCAGGGGAACGTCCCCAAGCAGAACGAAACATCGCTCAAGTACCTTTGCCTAAAACAGACCCAATATATGGTAAAGATGGACGGCTAGCCAAATACTGGCATCTACAGCAAGCAAAGGTGTGAGTCATGAGCCAGATAACAATCCCAAATACAGAGTTTTACGCTTGGAAGAATTACCGTTGCGCTTACGAGCACTACACTCCAGAAACTCAAGATAGCACTCCTTTGCTACTAATTCACCCGATTGGAGTTGGCTTATCGCGTCGATTTTGGCATCGCTTCTGTCAAGCTTGGTATCAAGGCGGACACGATAATCCGATTTACAATCCCGACCTCCTCGGCTGTGGCGAGAGCGAGATGCCGCATATTGCCTACACTCCGGCTGATTGGGCTGCGCAGTTGCAACATTTTCTGGAAACAGTCATTCAAAAACCTGTCACCCTGGTCGTGCAAGGGGCGCTGCTACCCGTAGCACTTGAGTTAGTCCGGTTGCAAACTCAACCAAATCACATCCAAAAATTGGTACTGGCTAGCCCCCCAGCGATCGCACTCATGACTCAACCAACAGGAGTGAGGCAGCAAAAACTGACTTGGAATTTGTTAGATTCGCCCCTTGGCACTGCTTTTTATTTTTATGCTCGAAGACCGCAGTTTTTGAGTTCTTTCTCGACCCGCCAGCTATTTGCTAGTAGCGATCGCGTCGATAGTGAATGGTTGGATCTGTTGGTCAAAGGTGCGGCAAATCCCGCCAGCCGTTACGCAGTCTTTTCCTTCTTAGCGGGTTTCTGGCGACAGAATTATCGAGATGAGATCGCGGCGATCGCTCAACCAACACTAGTTGTTGTGGGCGATCGAGCATCGAGTATCAGTCAAGCAGGCAAGCAGGATACACCAGACCGACGATTAGCCGATTACCTCAAGTGCTTGCCTCAAGGCAAAGGTGTCAAGATTGCTGGTCGCAATGTCTTGCCCTACGAGTCAACGCCTGAATTCGTTGCCACGTTGGCAGCATTTGAACCTTAGTCAATTCAATTTGGAATTGTCAATTAGGAGCATTTATGCGCATTCATCATCTGAATTGCGGTTGTATGTGTCCGTTGGGCGGAGCGCTATTTGATGGCTTCAGTCGGGGTCTGAGTGCCTGCCTCGTCTGCCATTGCCTGCTAGTTGAGACAGAACAGGGACTTGTCTTGATCGACACTGGCTTCGGTCAGCGCGATATTGAAGCGCCTTACTCCCGACTTAGCCCATTCTTTATTCAAGTTAATCGGATTCAATTCGATCGCAAATATACGGCGCTCCACCAGCTCGAACAACTCGGTTTTAGTGCAAATGACGTGCGCCATATTGTAGTAACTCATCTCGATTTCGACCATGCTGGCGGTTTAGAAGATTTTCCCGAAGCAACCGTACATGTGATGCAGGCTGAGATTGAGGCTACCCAGTCAAGGCGCGGTTTCATTGCCAGCCAGCGCTATCGTCTTGGGCAATGGGATGAGGTCAAAAGCTGGAAGTATTATTCTGCTGGAGGTGAACCTTGGTTCGGCTTTGAGGCAGTGCGCAACCTTGAGGGACTACCACCAGAGATCCTGATGATCCCGCTCGTCGGTCACACGCGGGGTCATGCTGGCATTGCGATCGACACGACTGAAGGCTGGCTCTTTCATGCAGGCGATGCCTACTTTTACCGACATGAGATGGGTTCGCCCCAGCGTCGCTGCACGCCTGGTCTACGTGCCTATCAGTGGATGATGGAAGTCGATCGCCAAGCTCGAATCTACAACCAACAACGGCTACACGCACTGTCCCTCGATCGCAGCAAAGACGTGCGCCTCTTTTGCAGTCACGACGCTGTTGAGTTTGAGACATTCGCCAAGCGATCGGATCGATGAGGCAAACAAATTCAATTACAAATCATCCGTCACTCTGCTCAATAGGTCGTCTAGCTCTGCCTGCATGTGGCTGCAAACCCTTTGGTAGCAAGCATCTACATAGTCGCGATCGCGTGCGGCGGCACGACCGTAACGCTCGAATACAACTGGCGCACAAACGCGAGTATGAATCTGCACGGGAAACGGGAAATTGGGAATTGGACCAATTCCAACACCCCAAGGTAGCCCCAGAAAAATTGGAAACACGCCTGTATTACCGTCAAGCGACAAGGGAAAACCCCATTCTTGAAGCTGTTTCACCTGTGAGTAAAGGTCAGCCAAGATAATTAGAGTGGAATGAGCGCCGTGGGAGACAAGCGGTACAATTGGCGCTGATTCTATCAGAGCTAACTTAATAAACGCCTTATTATTTGCCAAATGAATTTGGTTTCGCCAAGCATAGGGACGAAACAAATCTTTTGCCCCTCCTGGGTAGACCAGTAGTGCTGCATCTTTTGAGAGTGCCGCACGCGCCATTTTCGGATGAGCTATAATTGCCCCAACCTGCGAACCTGGTCGAGCAAAAAGCGGCGTTTGCCAAGCAGAGGGATGCATCAAGGCATAGGCTAATCGTTCGTAACCAAACCGACAGAACCAGTCATACAAAAACATTGATGTATCTGGTGAAGCCAAGCCCCCATTATGGGAGCCAACGAGCAACACCTTGCCTGTCGATGGGATGTGATGCCAGCCGTCGGTTTGAACTCGGAAATAGTTATGGTAAAACCATTTCCAAATTGGCATCCAAGCTTTTATCGCTTCAGGATTGCGCTCTGATAAAGACCAGCCATCGAATTTATGCCCAGGAGTTGTGGCGCTATGGCTTTTCGTGCCTGTGACAATGCTTAACTTTTCCAGTAAACCGGAGAGTTGTTCAGAGATTTGGTCATTGCTGCCCCAGTTATGTCTAAAAATGTTCAAGATGATTCCAATAGATAGCTATAGCCCTTAATTATTCTATACATGCCACTCAGACATATGAACGGCGATCGCACTTCTACCACTGTTCGTGGCGATCTGCATAGTCTCAAAAGGTGCTAGTAGTCTAGCCCAACAACAAGCGTTCCTATTTCTAGTTTAGGCAAATCGATTGCTAACTAGCTGAGTTGTCTGAAATTGATTTTGCATCCATGTGTACCCCTTATTAATGCAATTCGGACAAGCTTCGCCACAGGTTTCTCCACATTCATTACATAAAATTATTGCTGCTTCTTTTCTCTCGAAATCTCGCTGACAGAAATAGCAACGCTGGT